>PWVN01000007.1 GCA_003561835.1 Syntrophomonadaceae bacterium | reverse complement strand
CTGCGGATTTACGAAGAGGAAGGCCTCATAAACCCCTGCCGCACCGATGGCAACATACGCCTGTACTGCGAAAGGGATATAAAGAAGGTCACGTACATCCGCTACCTGACCCAGGATGAGGGTGTGAACCTGGCAGGGGTTAAAATGATTTTACAGTTGATGGAACGCCTGGGAGAACTGGATTTTTAAGGCAGGGGCGGCTGCGTGAAAGAATATACGGGGAGAAAAAAGGAGGTGATTCTCGTGGCGGAAAAAGATTTGTATAAAGTGCTGGGGGTGGACAGAAAGGCCACGGCCAAGGATATCAAGAAAGCTTACCGTAAACTGGCCACCAAATACCATCCCGATAAAAATAACGGGGACAAGGAATCGGAGAAGCGGTTCAAAGCAATATCTGCCGCTTATGACGTCCTGGGAAACCCGGAAAAACGAAAGCAGTATGATGAGTTCGGCCCCAGCTGGGAATACTTTGCCCAAAACGGGGGTCAGGGAGCCGGGGGTCCCCGCCACGACCACCGGGAGAGCAGCCCGGGTGGCAGCGCCGCCGATGGCTGGCAGCAGTTTCACTGGCAGAGCGGCGGTGACCAGGGGAACCTGGATGAGATCCTCAAGAACATATTCGGCGGGGGATTCCAGCAGGGAGGAGGCAGGTTCAGATCCCGGGAGAACCCCTTTGGGGGCATGAATTTTGAAAACCGCCAGGATATCCCCTACCGGGGCGCCGACCTGGAAGCCGCGCTGGAAATCACCCTGGAAGAAGCCTTCGAGGGAACCCGCACCCAGATTGTCCTGGAGGGGCAGGCCATAAATGTAGAAATCCCCGCCGGAGCCTACACGGGCCAGAAACTGCGCCTGGCCGGCAAGGGGGCCCCGGGGCAGGGAGGCGGCCAAAGGGGCGACCTGTACCTGAACCTTAGAGTAGCCGGGCACCCCCTCTACCGCCTGGAGGGCCTGGACCTGCACCTGGACCTGCCCGTGACCCCGGCCGAAGCAGTTCTGGGGACCGAGGTTACCGTGCCCACCCTGAAGGGGAATGTGGCCTTGAAGGTCCCTGCAGGTTCAAACAGCGGGAAAGTGCTGCGCCTGAAGAACCTGGGCATGAGGGACCGGAAGGGCAACCTAGGAAATCTCCTGGTACACCTGAAAATCCTCCTGCCGGATGTGTTGAGCTCTCGGGAAAAAGAACTTTACGCCGAGTTAAGCAAGATCGGAAGCCAGGATGTGCGGCAAAAGGCCTTTGTCAATGCCAGGCCAAAGAAGCGGGGGAAAACCAGGGCCGCATGAAGGTACTGACCAAGTAATATACATCGTCCCTGTAGGCAGGAGTAACACCTGGAACCAATTTCCCTCTCTTGACGGGCCCGGGAAGAGGCTATGCCTCTTCCCGGGCTCCCTTCTTTTGGAGTATCCCTGGAGATTTCGCCTTTTTAGTTTGGGAGGACAAGCGGATAGAAATTTTTCTTTCATCTTTCTTGTTTTTTTGTTAAAATTAAACAGGAACCGCTGCACCCAGAAGGACATCCTCTTTTTTTTGCAACGCCCGGGCGGCTGCGAAAAAGCCTTTCTCCGCATCTCAGCAGACTTTGCCCGACCCCACGAAGTTGACCAGTAAAAGAGGTGGCTTCCGTAAATACCGTAACCCCCACCCTCGACCCCCGACAGGATAAACGGGCCAACGCCAATATGGTTTTGATGCTGGCAGGGAAACTGGTATCCCTCTTTGGCACCTTTATCTACAATTTTGCCATCGGCCTCTTCGTACTGCGGCTGACGGGTTCCGGGTTGAGCTTTGCCACAACCCTGATGCTGGGCACCCTCCCCCGGGTCCTCATCTCCCCCTTTGCCGGCGCCCTGGCGGACAGGCTGAACCGCAAGGTCATCGTGGTGGGGATGGACTTCCTGAGCGGCCTGATTGTCCTGTCATTATACTTCGTCTCCGGGGTATACGGCCTTAAGCTCCCCTTCATCTACGCGGCAGCGGTGCTCCTGGCATCTTCAAATACCTTTTTTAATGTAACCCTGGATGCCTCCCTTCCCAACCTGGTGGACGATAGCCGCCTGGTGAGAATAAACTCCCTGAGTGAGAGCATCGCATCCATGACGGCCATCGGGGCCCCCATGCTGGGCGGTGTGGTTTTTGCCCTGATCGATATCCGCATCTTCCTCCTGATCAACGGCCTCTCCTTCATCATCTCCGGTTTTACCGAACTCTTCATCGACTTCGATTTTCGCCGGGCTAAACCCGGTGAAACCCAGAGCGGTTTGCTGGCTGAAATGGGCAAGGGTTTCCAATTCCTGAAAGGGAACAGCTTCCTCTTCGCCGTCGCCTGGTATGCCGTGTTCCTCAACCTCTTCGGCAGTATGAGCCTGAACGTCTCCGTCCCCTACATCGTCAATACCATCATCGGGTTCAGTTCCACCCAGTATGGGGTCATGATGGGCTTTCTCCCCGGCGGCATCTTCATCGGTTCCGTTGTGCTCTCCATTTTACCGGAAGTGCCCAAAAAGTACTGGATGATTGCCATCGCCACCGCCACCTTCGCCTTCTTCCTTTCCCTACTGGGCATCCCCACCCTGTCCTTTCTCCTGGAGAGGCCGGTGAACCTTTCCTTCTGGTTTTACGTGGTGGCCCTTTTCTTCATAGGCCTCAGCATCGCCTTTATCAATATCCCTGTTTTTGTCCTCATGCAGAGAAATACCCCGGATCAATACCGGGGCCGGGTTTTTGGGTTGATGCAGACGGCCCAGTTGGCCGTGGTGCCGGCGGGGCTGATGCTGGCAGGTTTCCTGGTGGAGGCCTGGCCCGGTTGGGTGGTTCCCCTGGTTTCCGGGGCCGGCATCTTTATCCTCTTCATCCTGGTAAGCCGCAACGGAGAAGTCCGTTCCTCCTAAAAAGTAAGTTTACTTTAGGGGTCAGGCCTAAAAGTAAACTTACTCCACTTATGTTAACCTGAACCGGGGTTGTCAGCTTTGTGCCCTTTATTAAGAGAAGAAGTAAAAAGGGCCTCCTTTTCTCTTAATAGAGGTCGAAGAAAAAAAATTGAAGCGGATGTTTTTGACGAGGTGGTGGACCTGATGATCGAACTGGTCAGTGAAGGGTTGATCCGGAGGGGAGAGGGAGACCATGATTGATGTAAGAGACCTGCAGTTCACCTACCCGGGGAACCGGGAAACCACCCTCAAGGGCCTGCAGTTCGGGGTGGGGAGAGGGGAAATATTCGGTTTTCTGGGACCCTCGGGAGCCGGCAAGAGCACCACCCAGAACATTCTCATCGGCCTGCTGAAGAAATATCAGGGCCTGGTGCGGGTTATGGGGACGGAACTGAAGGGTATCGATGGGAATTACTATGAAAAAATCGGGGTGGCCTTCGAGGTCCCCAACTTTTACAGCAAATTTACGGCCCTGGAAAACCTCGATGTATTCCGGGCCCTGTATTCCGGCGATACGGCGGACCCCCGGGCCCTGCTGGAGATGGTGGGGTTGGAAAAGGACGGGGATACCAGGATCAGCGGTTTTTCCAAAGGTATGAAGATGCGGCTGAACTTCTGCCGTGCCTTTTTGAACAAACCGGAAATCCTTTTTCTTGATGAACCCACAGCGGGGCTGGACCCTGTCAATGCCAGGAAGGTCAAAAACCTCATCCGGGCCGAGAGGGCGGCGGGGAAGACGGTGTTTTTAACAACCCACAACATGAACGTGGCGGAGGAAATCTGTGACCGGGTGGCCTTCATCGTGGAGGGCCGCATAGAACTTGTCGATTCGCCCCGTGAGCTCATGGTCCGGCGGGGGCAGAAAAAAGTACGGGTGGAATACCGGGAAGATGGGATCATCCAGGAGGCGGAATTCCCCCTGAAGGGGATCGGGGACAACCGGGATTTCTCCTGCCTCCTGAAGGCAAAGGATGTGGAGAGGATGCACACCCAGGAGGCCACCCTGGAAGACATCTTCATCGAGGTAACGGGGAGGAGTCTGGCATGAAGAGTTCGGCAATCCTCTTCTTTGACATACGGTTTCAGTTCCGGCACGGGTTCTACTATGCCTATCTTTTTGTCAGTGCCGTTTACATTTTGTTTCTGTGGTTCATTCCCCAGGAATTAAAACAGCCTGTTGCCGTCCTTATGGTCTTTTCCGACCCGGGCGTTATGGGGTTCTTCTTTGTGGGGGGCATCCTCCTCCTGGAACGGGGGCAGGGGATCCTGAACAATCTCTTCATCACCCCGTTGAAGCCCCGGGAATTCTTCCTCTCCAAATGCCTCTCCCTGGCCGTCCTGGCTTTAAGCACCAGTTTGGCCATTTTGCTCTTTACCTTCGGTTTTGCCTTCAACCCCCTGCCCCTGGCATTGGGGGTGGTGCTGACTTCCTTCATCGCCACCCTGACAGGCCTGGGTCTGGCGGCAAAAGCTTCCTCGTTGAACGGCTATCTAATCACCTCTCCTCTATTTCTTGTCCCCTTTACCCTGCCTCTCGTCGATTATGTGGGGGTTATCTCCTCTCCCCTCTTCTACTTGCTGCCGGGGAAAGCATCCCTGATTTTGATCGATGCCGCCTTCGGGGGAAGGTCTGGAGGGGAGTTGGGTTTGGCCCTTTTCTCCCTTACCCTGTGGACAGGGGCGGCCTATGCCTGGGCCAGCCGGGCCTTTTATAGACACCTGATCCTCAAGCCGGGAGGTGTTGAACGGTGAAAAAGATCCTCGCCCTCTCCCTGGGGGATTTGAAAAACATCCGGCGGGACGGCCTGCTGATCATGTCCCTGCTGGCCCCCCTGCTGTTGGCGGCCGCCATGCGCTTCGGCATCCCTCCCCTGAGGGATTTCCTGGTAACCGCAGCGGCTTTCGACCTGGCAGAGCATTACGCCTTCGCCATGAGCTTTTTGGCTCTCATGACCCCCATGATGGTGGGGTTTCTGTCAGGGTTCATCCTGCTTGACGAAAGGGATGAAAACCTGCTGGCCTATTATGCCGTGACACCTTTAACGAAAAGCGGTTATTTCTATTACCGGATGTCCTTCCCTGTGGTCCTGGGCTTTTTCCTCACCTTTTTGCTGGTGAGTATCGTAGGCCTCACGGAGGTTCACTATCTTAAGCTGATTCCCGTGGTATTCATGGCCTCCCTGGAGGGGCCCATGTTCGCCCTGATTCTGGGGGCCTTTGCCGCCAACAAGGTGGAGGGCCTGGCCATCTCCAAGGCCCTAGGGGTGATTTTCCTGGCCCCCCTGGCCGGCTATCTGCTGGAAAACAACTGGCACCTGCTGGCGGGGGTTTTCCCTCCCTACTGGGTCACCCAGGCCTTCCTGGCAGCGGGAAGCGCCCCGGGCTGGTATACCTTCTACACCCTGACCGGTCTTCTCATCCACATCTTGGCAGTCTGGGCCCTTTTAAAAAAGTTTACCGTCCGGGCCACCTAAAAAGTAAGTTTACTTTCGGGGTCAGGCCTAAAAGATGCTATGTTAAATGTCAACCTTTAATTGAGAACTTAAAAATGCGCAAAGACTCTTAGCCTGACAAAATTGTAAATTTTGGCAGCAAACAACCCTGAGGACCCTTCTACACAGCGGTTCTGGTTAACGTTGGCGCTCTCAAGCAGGCTCTTTTTACCCTTTACAGAAAGTCCATACTGGCAAAATACGGTTTTTAAAACCAAGATGCCTTATCCGGATTTGTAAAGGGCGCTCGAAGCAAAGAGGTGAGCCATTCTTTAGGCGGGTTTTTGGTTATCCCCCAGTAAACTTCCGGCTTTTGCCCTGCATTCGAGCGCCCAACTTTAATGGCGAACCAACTGTTCTTTGTCATCTAACACAGTTTGTGAGCAGGCTTAACGCATCCTTTGAGCTATCGGATTTTTTTGCGCGGGGCAGTTTTGTAAAAATGTCGCTGGTACTCTTTTCAAACCCTGGAACGTGAAAGGGTGTCAGATCTCTTAGCATGGCGAAGGCAATCCCTAAGAACTTATTGCCTGCGGCCACATAGATTTGGCTGGGGGTCTTCCCTCTGCGAAACAGCCGCTCGTAGTAATCGATGAAGTACTTGTTCCTGTTGGTTTTGCAGCAAAGGTTTTGGCCGATCAAGGTAACGATGTAGCGTAAGGCCGGATTCCCCTGCCGGCTGATTTTATAGGATTTGCCGCTTTTGCCACCGCTTTGGGAGAATACCGGGTTCGTGCCGGCCAGCTTAATTAACTGGTTTTTGTGCGTATATTTGAAGATAGAGCCAATCTCGGCGATGAACTCTGCTGCGGTAATCGCACCAACCCCTTTTACGCTTAACAACAGGATGGCCGGGGTGTGCACCAGCATTTCTTCTATACGCGATTCCAGGGTTGTAATACGATCATCCAGGGCTTCCAGCTGCTTAAGGCGAAATTGAACCTGCGCCGCATCAAAGGTCGCCAGTTCCGGTGCGTAAGGCAACGCCCTCTCTGCTGCCTTTAGCAACAAATCAATCTCACGATCTGTAAACTGGATATCCACCAACCCGGCCAAGTACGTAAGCCCTTCCTTGTTCAGTCTCAAGATCTGGCTTGGCAAAGGACAGCAGCTCATGATGAAACGGCCCTTTTTGCCCCAAAAGTCGAACACTTTCTCCCGTTTGAGGGTGTCCGGGTCTATTAGGCCTTGGAATTCCCGGAAGACCCTGGTCATGAG
>PWVN01000086.1 GCA_003561835.1 Syntrophomonadaceae bacterium | reverse complement strand
GGGAATCGGCAACTGGGTCCTTTTTTTTGCCGCAGCCCTGCTGGTCTTTATCAACTTCTTCGTATCCCTGACCGTGCTGCCCCTGTACGTGCTGGAGTTGGGGGGAAGCGAATTTCATTCTGGCCTCCAGTCCACCCTCTTCTTTGTGGCGTCGGTATTGATGCGCCTTTATTTCGGCCCCCTGGCCGACAGGAAGGGACGGAAACTCCCCCTGGCCATCGGCGCCTTCGTTTTTGCCACCTCCCCCCTCCTCTTCCTGGCCAGCACCAACCTCCTGTCCCTGACCCTGGCCCGGATCTATCAGGCGGTGGGCCTGGCCACCTTCCTGTCCAGCGGTTCCTCCCTGGTGGCCGATATGGCGCCGCCGGAGCAGACGGGAAGCTATATCGGGAGATACCGGGTCCTCATCAACGCCTCCCTTCTGGGGGGGCCGGCCCTGGCCCTGGCCGTCATCAACCTCAGGGGCTACAGCTGCTGGTTCCTCATCAGCGCCCTCATGGGGGCCCTGGCCTTCCTTCTGCTCCTCTTCGTCAGGGCCCCGTCCCTGCCGCCGGCGCCTGCCGGCAGGCCCCTGCAGCAGCTTGCCCTCACCGTTAAAAACCGGCAGATTCTTGTGGCCCTGGGGGGCGTGGCCCTCACTTCCCTGGGGTACGGCATCGTCGTCACCTTCGTCTCCATCTTCATCGAGAGGGGCGCCTACCTGGCAAATGCCGGGACCTACTTCATCCTCTTCGGCCTGGGGGGGATCGCCGCCAACCTGGCGTCGGGCTTCCTGGTGGACCGCCTGTCCCCCGCCGCCGTGGCCTGGCCTTCCGTCATGCTGCTGGGGGCCGGCACCGGGTGCCTCTTTCTGGTGCCGGGAGCCCCCCTCCCCTTCCTGCTCCTCAGCAGCCTCCTGGTGGGCGTGGGCTATTCCGGGGCCCTGGTGGCCTTTATAACCTGGCTGGTTGCCGAAGCCGGCCCTAAAGCCCGGGCCACTACCCTGGCCTTCCAGGAAAGCACCATCGACCTCTCCATCGCCGTGGGCACCTTTTTCTTCGGCAGCTTCGGCCCCCGCCTGGGCCTGCCGGCTGCCTTCGGCCTGACAGGGCTGGTCGTCTTCCTGGCCGCCCTCAGGCTCTTCGCCGCGTCCCTGAAAGCCCCCGCTCCACCCCCCGGCTAGGCTCCCCCCCCTCTCTCTGCCGCCTCCCTCTGCATCTCTTTGAGTCTACCTCCCCCTCTGCCGCCTCCCTCCGCGCCCTTTAAGTCTACTCCCGGCTCTTCCCCCTCCGGGCTCCCGGGCAACGTCTCCAGGAAGACGCTGCAGCGCCCCTCTCTCCTCCCTCACCGCCTCCCCAAAATTTCCAGATTTCCCCTTTAAAAACAAAATATTTCGCTGTTATTGGACCCGCAAATGGTGTATAATATAGAACACATGTTCGATTTGGAGGTGGCCGCCATGGCCGGGAGAATCATCCTGCTGGCTGACATGGAGTCCTTTTACGCCAGCGTGGAAACGGCCCGCCGCCCGTCCCTGCGGGGCAAACCCGTGGTGGTCTGCGGCGACCCGGAGCGGCGCCACGGCATCGTCCTGGCGGCCAGCAAGGAAGCCAAGGCCTGGGGCATCAAGACAGGCATGCTGGCCGGGGAGTGCCGCAGCCTGTGCCGGGAAACCGTCTTCGTCCGCCCCCATATGGCCCTTTACATCCAGGTGTCCCTGCAGATCACCGACATCTTCCGCCGGTACACGGACCGGGTTTTTCCCTATTCCATCGACGAGCAGTTCCTGGACATGACGGGGTGTGAAAAGCTTTTTGGCCCACCCCGGGACATGGCCGCCCTCATCAACGGCCACATCCTCCGGGAGACGGGGGTGAAAAGCCGCATCGGCATCGGCGACAACCTGCTGCAGGCCAAGATGGCCTGCGACAATTTTGCCAAAAAAATCCCTGACGGGATCTTCCGCTTAACCGGCGAAAACTACGCCGCCCACACCGGCCCCCTGCCCGTCCGCTGCCTCTTCGGCGTGGGCTCCCGGATGGAGCGGAACCTGCACCGGATCGGCGTCATCACCATCGGGGACCTGGCCGGCCTGCCCCTGGAGAACCTGAAGAGGCGCTGGGGTATCAACGGGGAGGTCCTGTGGCTGAACGCCCGGGGCATCGATTACGCCGGCATCCACTCCCTGGGCCGGGAGGGGCGCAAGGGGGTGGGCCATGCCATGACCCTGCCCCGGGACTACATGGAACGGGGCCAGATCGATGTGGTCCTTCTGGAGATTACCGAAGAGGTCTGCCGCCGGGCCCGGTCCCTGGGCAAGGTGGGCCGGGTGGTCAACGTCTACTGCCGGGGGGCAGACTTCGATTTCCCCACCGGTTTTTCCCGGCAGAGGAAGCTTCCGGAGCCCACGGCCGAGACCCTGGACATCTACCCCGTGGTGACGCAGCTGTTCTACACCTTCTGGGACCGGCAGCCCGTGCGCACCCTGGGGGTGGGGCTGTCCTCCCTGATGGAGGGCAGGCTGACCCAGCTGAGCCTCTTCGAGGACCGGGAAAAAAAGCTGGCCTTAAGCCGCACCATGGACACGGTGCGGAACCGCTTCGGCGCCACCAGCATCTTCCGCCTCTCCTCCCTTTCCCCCGGCAGCCAGCTCTTTGAGCGGGCCACCAAGATTGGGGGGCACGAGGCCTGAGGCAGAGTTCCTCGGATATGAAGTGGATAGAGAGATCTTCTGGCATCAACAACAAACCCATTTCCTCAACCGCTAAAGCCAAAAACCCGGGCAGAATATAAAAAGCCGTAACATCGCGTTACGGCCCTTTATTTTGGGGACGGTTCCCAAAACTTGAATCTATTCAAGTCCCGGGGACAGTTCTCAAACTCTCCCCCTCCCTCCGGGCTATGCCCTGGAAATGGTACCCTCCCAGGTGCTGGTCTTCTCCTTGGAGTCCTGATCCGTAAACCACTTGGACGTAACGCTCTTGACCTCGGTGTAAAAGGCCACCCCATCTTTCCCCATGACGTGCAGGTCACCAAAGAAGGAGTTCTTGTGCCCCGAGAAGGGGAAGACGGAGATGGGCACGGGGATGCCCACGTTGATGCCCACCATGCCGGCATGGGTCCGCCGGGCAAACTCCCGGGCAAAGTGTCCGCTCCGGGTGAAGATGCAGGAGCCGTTGGCAAATTCGCTGGAATTCATCAGGTTCAAGCCGTCCTCGAAATCCTTGACCCGCTTGATGCAGACCACGGGACCGAAAATCTCCCGGTCTCCCACTTCCATATCCGGCGTCACCTGGTCCAAAATGGTGGGCCCCAGGTAGAAACCCCCTTCGTAGCCGGGCACCTGAACCTCCCGGCCGTCCAGGACCAGCCGGGCCCCTTCCTCCACGCCCCGGGCAATCCAGTCGGAAACGGCTTTTTTATGTTCAGCGGATACGACGGGTCCCAGGTCCGTCCGGGGGTCATAACCCGGCCCCACCTTCAATTCCCCGGCAAATTTTTCCACATAGGCCACCAGTTCATCGGCCACCGCCTCCTCCACGCAGACCACGGGCAGGGCCATGCAGCGCTGGCCGGCACAGCCGAAACTGGAATTGATGATGCGGCGGGCCGTTACGTCCAGGATGGCATCCTTTAAGACCAGGCCGTGGTTCTTGGCCTCGCAGAGGGCCTGCACCCTCTTGCCGTTGGCCGCTGCCGTGGCATAGATGTGCCGGCCCACGGTGGTGGACCCCACGTAGGAAATCCCCTTAACACCGGGATGGCTCAAGAGGAGCTCCGCCTCCTTGCGGCTGCAGGTTACCAGGTTTACCACGCCCCGGGGAAGGCCCGCTTCTATGAGCAGCTCCAGCATCCGCATGGCCGTCTGGGGCACCTGGCTGGCTGCCTTCAGGACGAAGGTATTGCCCGTGGTGATGCACAGGGGGAGCATCCAGCCAAAGGGGATCATACCGGGGAAATTGTAGGGGACGATGCCGGCAAAGACCCCCAGGGGCTCCCGGTACATGACGGTGTCGTGGCCCGTCGACACATTCATCAGGGAATCCCCCTGCATCAGGACGGGGGCAGCACAGGCCAGCTCCACCACCTCGATGGCCTTGATCACATCCCCCCGGGCTTCGTTGACGTTCTTGCCCAGCTCGGTGCACACCAGGAGGGTCAATTCGTCCATATGCTCTTCCAGCAGGGCCCGGAAGCGGAACATCAGGTGGGACCGCTCCGAGACGGGGGTATCGGACCATCCGGGAAAGGCGGCCCAGGCCGCCTCTACCGCCTCGTTTACCTCCTCCCGGGTACAGCAGGGGGTCTCGGCGATGAGGGCTCCCGTATTGGAGTCGGTTATGGGCATGTAATCCTTCGTCTTCGATTCCTTCCACTCCCCGCCGGCACAGTACTTCAGTCTTTTAACAGTCATCTGACATCTCCTTTCATCCAATTAATAGCAAGTGGGGACAACTCTTTCTTGCCTTTTCCCTGACTAAATAGCATGTGGAGTAGCAAGTGGAGACGGTTCTCCCTTGCCCTTTTCCTAGTTACAGGGTTTCCAGGGACTCCCGGAGAACCTTCACGATAAAGTCTATTTCTTCGCTGGTGGTGCAAAAAGGCGGGGATATGGTAAGGACGTTGTTGAAACCGGGAATTGTGTCCCCGTTTTTGCCGATGATAAGGCCCCGCTTTTTGCACTCGGCCATGACCTGAGTCACCTTGCCGGGGGAGGCCGCCTCCCTGGTTTCCTTATCCTCCACCAGCTCCACCCCGGCCAGGAAGCCGAAGCAGCGCACGTCTCCCACATAGGGGTGGTCTGCCAGGGCCGAGAGCTTGCCGCTCAATTCCACTCCCAGCTGTTCGGCCCGCTGAATCAGCCCTTCTTCCTCGATCAGGTTGAGGTTTTTCAGGGCCAGGGCGCAGGCTGCGGGGTTGCCGCCAAAGGTGTTGATATGCCGCAGGTGCTGGTTGGCGCCTCCCCCCATGAAGGTGTCGGCGATCTCGGCTTTGACCGCCGTTGCCGACAGGGGCAAATAGCCGCTGGTGAAACCCTTGGCCATGGTGACGATGTCGGGCTTGATGCCGAAATTCTGATGGCCAAACTTGCGGCCGGAGCGGCCCGCCCCGCAAATGACTTCATCGATGAGGAGAAGGACACCGTGGCTTTCGCAGATTTCCTGCACCCGGCGCAGGTATTCCGGCGGCGGCACAATGACCCCGCCCCCGGTGATGGCGGGCTCCATTATCACCAGCCCTACCGACTCCTCGCCTTCCCAGTTGATGACCTCGTCAAAAACCTCGGCGCATTCCAGGCTGCAGCTGCCGTAGCTCTTGCCGAAGGAGCAGCGGTAGCAGTAAGGCGGAGAAAAATGCAGAAATCCAGGAACCAGGGGTTCATAGGTAAGCTTGCGGATGGACTGGCCCGTGGCGGACAAAGCTCCCATGCTGCTGCCGTGGTAAGCCCGGTACCGGGAAATGATCTTGAAGCGGTTGGACTGGCCCCGGGAGGCATGATACTGCCGGGCCAATTTAAAGGCCACCTCGTTGGCTTCGGACCCGCTGTTGGAGAAGAACACCCGGTACTCCCCTTCCAGCCACTCGCTGATCTTGGCCGCCAGTTCTATGGCGGGAATATGGCTCTGAACCAGGGGGTAGTAGGGCATCTTCTTCAACTGCTCATAAGCCGCCTCTGCCAGTTCTTCCCGGCCATAGCCGATGTTCACGCACCAGAGCCCCGACATGGCGTCCAGATAACGGTTGCCGTCGATGTCGGTAATCCAGGAACCCTGCCCCTCCGCCACAATCAAGGGATTGGGGTTGAAAGGGGACATATGGTGCCACAGGTAGGCCCGGTCCTTGGCAAATATGGCATCCCGGTCCGGCCTGGGCCCGGAATTGCCGGCCTCTTTTTTGGACATAAAACACCCTCCTCTCCTTTTCTCCAGTTTACCAAATTTTTTCCTGCTCTTCATTAGACAATATATAAGATATGTGCTTCTTTCATTGTACAAAACGTCTATACAGGCTGTAGTCAAACTGATATAATGGAAAAAAGCCAGGGAGGGAGAAAAGGGATGTTATCGACGCCCGCGAAATCCTTGCTGACGGTGGGGGAGGTACTGAAGCGCCCCCTTTTCGCCCACGCCCGGGTGGCAGCGGGCAGCCGGGGCCTGTCCCGCCCCATCCGCTGGGTCCATGTTCTGGAAGCCCCGGAGAATGCCTCCTTTCTCAAGGGAGGCGAGTTGGTCCTGTCCACGGGAGTGGGCTTCAGCCGCGAAACGGGAAAACACCTCCCCTACCTGGAAGAGGTAATCCGTCGCAGGGCCGCCGGCCTCTGCATTGAACTGGGCCGCTATATCCCCCGGACCCCCCCCGACATGGCGGAACTGGCCGACCACCACGGCTTCCCCCTCATCGCTTTCCACCAGCCCGTCCACTTCGTGGATATCACCATGGATCTGCACGAGCACCTGATCAACCTGCACAACAAAGCCCTGCGGCAGCTGGAGAACTATTCCCGGGACCTGCAGAAATTGAGCCTGCAGACCCAGAGCCTGCCCCGGACTCCCGGCCTGCTGCCCATATCCCCCAGGAAGCATCTCCTCTATCAGCCCATCGTGGCCATGGACAACGTTTTGGCCTATCTCTGCCTGGTTACCTACGAGGAAAAGGGAGACGAATACCTCTATCTGACCCTGGATTATACCGCCGGCGCCATCGCGCAAATCCTCCTGAGGGCCATGTTCGTCCGGGAGCGGGCCTTAAGCAACGAAAGCCGCCTCATGGAGGATATTCTGCAGGGGAGGGCGGACGGCGGCGCCCGGCGCCTTCAGGACATCCTGGGCCCACCCCTGCCCGGCGAGGCATCCCCCTATTGGGCCGCAATCCTGCAGCTCAATAGAGGGGGAGGAAGGGGCCCTGCCGCAGCCGGGGAGGGCGACTCCCCCTTCCACGACTTTCTGGCCATCTTCCGGGCTGCCCTGCGGCACAGGAGGCTTCGCTCCCTCATGTACAGCCGGGGAAACCGCCTGTACCTGCTGCTGGGCGCAGCGCCGGCGGAAGGGGAGATGGCGGGGCCGGGGATCGGGAAAGAAGGGAGGGTACAAGAAAGAGAAGGGAAGGGCAAGGAGAAAGGGAAGG
>PWVN01000054.1 GCA_003561835.1 Syntrophomonadaceae bacterium | reverse complement strand
TTTTAGCTTCAGCCATTCTCTCCTAACCTCCTTTTTTTTCTCCTTCCCATGGCCTCATAAAGGATAAACGGTCATGGTTATGACAAATTCTGCTTTCCTTACGACTTCACCTCATCAACAATTTTTTTATAGATCTCCGCCGTTCCCTTGATGGAATCCTCCTGGAGGACCCCGGTTTCTTCGTCCATGGCCATCTCCAATACTCTCTCATCAAAAGGAATTGCACCGATGATATCCCCGGGAGAAAACTGGGATTTGAAAAAGTCTTCTTCCCGTTGAGAACGGATTTTGTTTCCGAGAACTTTCACTCTGGCAATGCCCATATCTTTGGCCAACTTCTGGACCACCCTGGCCGTCTGAACGCTGACCCGGGTGGGTTCCGTCACCACCAGGACCAGGTCCACCCCCTGGGAGGTGCCCCGGGTCAGGTGCTCGATGCCGGCGCTCATGTCCAGAATGACCACATCGTCCTGGTCGAAAAGAAGGGTATTCAGGACGGAATTCAAAAAGGAGTTCTCCTTGCAGTAGCAGGCGGACCCCCCCTGCTTGATGCCGCCCATGCGGAGGAAGCGGATGTTCCCGATTTTCAGGCTGTAATCCTCGATGACATCATCCACTTTGGGGTTTAAATCAAAGAAGGCCCCCCCTCCCTGGCTTTTGCCCTCGATGACTTCCTTCATATCCACCAGGGGTGTTAACTGCTCCACCTCCCGGGCGGGCAGGCCCAGGGTAACGCCCAAACTGACATCGGGGTCGGCGTCCACAGCGTAGACCCGGTGCCCCTGATTTGAGAAAAATTTAACAAGGCCGGCAGAAATGGTGGTCTTTCCCACACCGCCTTTGCCGGATATAGCGATTTTCATTGAATTCCCCCCGTTTGCTCTGTCATTACATTTCAGGCACCGTTGACATATATTCGACTTTTATGTTTATATTCCTCTTTTGAATCGGCATTTTTATCGCAGATGGCAAGAAAAAAAGAAGGAGGGCAAAGGGCTGCCCTTCGCCCTCCTGGGAGATCAGGATTTTTTTACTTCCTCCCTGGAAACAAAGTGGAGCTTCCCGTCCTTGACGCTGACGGTAACGGTCTCACCCTGGCGGAAACTCCCCTTGAGCATTTCCTCGGAAAGGTCGTTCTCGATATACTTCTGGATGACCCGGCGCAGGGGGCGGGCCCCGTAGGTGGGGTCATGGCCTTCCCGGGCCAGGAATTCCCTGGCTTCCCGGCTCACGTCCAGGTTGATGTCGTAATCCTTGAGACGCTTGACCACCTCCTGAAGCATCAGGTCCACGATCTTCTGCAGGTGTCCCTCTTCCAGGGAGTGGAAGACGATAACCTCATCGATACGGTTGAGAAACTCGGGGCGAAAGGCCTTCTTCAGGTCTTCCAGCATCCTGTCCCTCATGGCCTCGTAGTTCTTCTCCCCCTCCAGGGAGCGGAAGCCCACCACGGGCTGCTTGCGGATGAAGTCGGCCCCCACGTTGGAGGTCATGATGACCACGGTGTTGCGGAAGTCCACCGTCCTCCCCTTGCCGTCGGTGAGCCGGCCGTCTTCCAGGACCTGCAGCAGCACGTTGAAGACTTCCGGGTGGGCCTTTTCGATCTCGTCCATGAGGACCACGGAGTAGGGCTTGCGCCTGACCTTCTCCGTCAGCTGCCCCCCCTCGTCAAAACCCACGTAGCCCGGAGGCGCCCCCACCAGGCGGGCGGTGGTGTGTCGTTCGGAGTACTCGGACATATCCAGGCGGATCATGGCCTCCTCATCGCCGAAGAGGGCGTCGGCCAGGGTCCGGGCCAATTCCGTCTTGCCCACCCCCGTGGGGCCCATGAAGATGAAGGAACCGATGGGCCGCTTGGGGTCCTTCAGGCCGGCCCGGGCCCGGCGGATGGCCCGGGAGACGGATTTCACCGCCTCATCCTGGCCGATCATGCGCTGGTGGAGGGTGTCCTCCAGCTTCAAGAGCCTTTCCGATTCCTCCTCCGCCAGTTTTTTAACGGGAATCCCCGTCCAGCTGGAAACGATATGGGCGATCTCATCCTCCGTGACCACCATGTCATCCGCGACTTTTTGCTGTTCCCATTCCTTTTTCAGCTGGGCCAGCTCTTTCCTCATGGTCTGCTCCTGGTCCCGGAGCTTGGCCGCCGCTTCGAATTCCTGGTTCTGCACAGCGGAATCCTTCTCTCCCCGCAGCTGCTCGATCCTCTCCTCCAGCTTTTTCAGGTCCGGGGGAGCGGTGTAGTTCTTCAGCCGGACCCGGGAAGCGGCCTCGTCCATCAGGTCGATGGCCTTGTCGGGGAGGAAACGGTCGGTAATATAACGGTCCGAAAGGTTGACGGCGGCCACCAGGGCCTCGTCGGGAATCTTCACCCGGTGGTGGGCCTCGTAGCGGTCCCGCAGGCCCTTGAGGATGTCGATGCTCTCCTCCCGGGTGGGCTCATCCACGGTAATGGGTTGGAAGCGGCGCTCCAGGGCCGAATCCCGCTCCACATGCTTGCGGTACTCGTCCAGGGTGGTGGCCCCAATACACTGGAGTTCCCCCCGGGCCAGGGCGGGCTTCAAGATGTTGGAGGCATCGATGGCCCCTTCGGCGCCCCCGGCCCCGATGATGGTATGCATCTCATCGATAAAGACGATGATATCGCCGGCCTCCCGGAGCTCATCCAGGAGCTTCCGCAGCCGCTCTTCGAATTCCCCCCGGTATTTGGTCCCGGCCACCAGGCCCGCCATATCCAGGGTCACCACCCGCTTCCCCT
Organism: Syntrophomonadaceae bacterium; assembly: GCA_003561835.1. Lineage (GTDB taxonomy): Bacteria > Bacillota > Dethiobacteria > PWVN01 > PWVN01 > PWVN01. The sequence goes on along the minus strand of PWVN01000054.1, from coordinate 4,427 downwards.
TCAGGGTCTCGGGCATCCGGCCTTCCACGATACGCTGGGCCAGGCCCTCGGCGATGGCCGTCTTCCCCACCCCCGGCTCTCCGATGAGGCAGGGGTTGTTCTTGGTCCGGCGGGAGAGGACCTGGAGGACCCGTTCGATTTCCCGGTCCCGGCCCACCACCGGGTCCAGCTTGTTCTCCCCGGCCATGCGGGTCAGGTCCCGGCCGAAGTTGTCCAGGGTGGGAGTCTTGGATCTTTCCTTGCGGGCCCGGCCCATGTTGGCCCCGGGGGAATCCCCTTTGTCCATACTCTGGAGGACCAGCTTGCGGGCTTCCTCCAGGTTCACCCCCACGTTGGCCAGGACCTGGGCCGCCAACCCCTCCCCTTCCCGGATGAGGCCCAGGAGCAGGTGCTCCGTACCCACATAATTATGCCCCAGGTTCCGGCCTTCCTCGATGGCCAGTTCGATGACTTTCTTGGCCCGGGGGGTATAGCTGATGGTGGTGGGGGGCTTCTCCCCCCGGCCGATCACCTTGTCCAGCTGCTCCCGGATGGTCTCCGCCTTCACCCCCAGGGATTCCAGGACCCGGAAGGCGATGCCCTCCCCTTCCCGGATGAGGCCCAGGAGCAGGTGCTCCGTGCCGATGAAATTATGGTTGATGGACCGGGCTTCCTCCTGGGCCAGAACCAGAACCCGCTGGGCCCGCTCCGTGAACCTGCCAAACATAAACATAAAAGGTCACCTCTTTTCTTTGTCTTTGAAACGAAAAATTTATCCCTTCTCTTTAACCGCCAGCCTCTCCCGCAGCAGTTTGGCCCGGGCAGCGTCCCGGTCCCCCGGAGGGAGCTTTTTGCCCGCCAGCCTCTGGAGGCTGGCAGGGCGGGTGAGAACCAGGAGTTCGTTCAGGGCCCGGTAGGAGGGGGGGGCCTGGATCAGGCGCAGGTCCGCCCCCAACCGTACATCGGAGAGGAGGCTCATAGCCTCCTCCGAGGACATGAGGCGGGCGTGGGTCAAGATCCCCAGGGCCCTGCCGGCCCGGTCCGACAGCTGGTCCCGCTTTTCGTTCAGGAGCTTTTGCCGGGCCTTCTGTTCCTGCTCGATAATCTGCCGGGTGACCCCGTAGAGGTTCTGCAGGATTTCCGTCTCCGACTGCCCCAGGGTAATCTGGTTGGAAATCTGGATCAGGTTTCCCGTCACCTCCGTGCCTTCCCCGTAAAAGCCCCGCACCGCCAGGCCCACCTGGGAGATGGCGGAAAGGATGCGGTTGATCTGCTTGCTCAGAACCAGGGCAGGCAGGTGGACCATGACGGAGGCCCTCAGCCCCGTCCCCACGTTGGTGGGGCAGGAGGTCAGGTAACCCCAGTCCTCATGGAAGGCGTAGTTCGTGTGCTTCTCCAGCAGGTTGTCATATTTGTTGGCCGTATCCCAGGCCTGATCCAGCTGCAGGCCGGAGAAAAGGCACTGGATGCGCAGGTGGTCCTCCTCGTTGACCATGATGCTGATTCCCTCTTCTTCTCGAATCAGGACAGCGCTGCTGCGGGCTTCCTTCACCAGCAGGGGGCTGATGAGGTGCTTTTCCACCAGCACCTGGCGGTCCAGGGAGTCCAGTTCGGCTACCTTGATGAAGGTGAACTCCCCTTCCCCCACGGGAAGGGCGCCGCTGATGAGCTCCATGATTTCCCCGGCCTGCTGGTCCGTGGCCAGGTAGGGGAAGGGGTAGTCCTGGACGTTGCGGGCCAGCCGCACCCGGCTGCTGATAACGATTTCCGCTTCCGGGCCCCGGCCCTCCATCCAGCGGTGGGAAATATTCTCCACATCAAGACTCATGCTGCCCCCCCCCTTTCCCCGGTGAGGCCCTTTTCCAGTTCCCGGATCTCATCCCGGAGCCTGGCGGCCTCTTCAAACTGTTCCGCCGCCACCTTTTTCTGCAGCTCTTCCCTGAGCTCCTCGATCTGCTTTTTGATCTTCACGGAACTCCCCACTCGTTTGGGCAGTTTGCCCGTATGGATGCTGGAGCCGTGAACCCTTTTAAAGAGGGGGTTCAAGCGGGCGTCGAAGGTCTCATAGCACTGACTGCAGCCGAAGCGGCCGATCTGGCAGAACTGGGGGTAGGTGAGCTTGCAGTTCCGGCACTGGACCTCCCCTTCCGGGGAAGCTTCCCTTCCGGCCACGGAGGGGCTGCCTTCGTTGCCCAGAAGCCCCGTCAACAGGTGGTGAAAGGAAAAGGCGGGTTCAAAGGACAGGTTCATCTCTTCCAGCTCCCGGGCGCAGGACTGGCAGAGATGCTTCTCTATCTTGCTGTTGTTCACGATCTTGGTTAAATGCACGGTGGCCGGCTTCTTCTGGCATTCCTGACAGATCATGGCCTTCACCTCAACTTTTACGAAAATTTTATGATTTCCTGCAGGGCCTCCCGGAGAAACCGGGCCCGCAGGGAATCCCGGTCTTCCTTTTTCTTCGGGTAGTATTCCCTCTTCACGGCAGCCTTCAGGACGGCCCCTTCCCGGGCGGTGATGACCCGTTCCCCCTCCAGCAGGTTCAGCAGGTCTTCCGCCTTTTTCTGGGTAATGGAGTCCCCGATGCTGCTGCCCAGGGCTTCGAAAATGGGCCTGCTGTGGTCCAGGCTGATCCGGGCAATGCGCAGATAGCCCCCGCCGCCTCGCCGGCTTTCCACCAGGAAACCCCGTTCCAGGGTGAAGCGGGTTTCCAGGACATAGTTGATCTGGCTGGGCACGCACTGAAATCTCTCGGCCAGTTCTTTTCTCTGCAGGTCGATATGCTGCCGGGGACTGACGGAGAGAAGGCGCAAAAGGTAATCCTCGATTTGGGCCGCTAGGTTTCCCACATCACTTCACCTTTAATTCATTTTCTGACCTTTCCTGACCTTGACTATATTAAAACATATCCTCCCTGGCCTGGCAATCCCTGCAGCTGGGAATTTGCGGCTGTTTCCCCTGCCCACCGGGAATCTATTCTGTATTTTTACCGCTATCTCCGGTTTTTAAACTCTTCCTTCCTGTATGGGTATTTTATGCAAAAATTGGCCCTTATAAAGGAGGGGCCAACCTAAAAATACCAGTGCGGGGAAGACTGCGAACCCTGTAAATAACGGAAAAAGTAAGTTTGCTTTCGGGGTCAGGCCCCAAAGTAAACTTACTTTTTTTGCCGGCAGGTCAGGGGCCTTCCAGGTTCAGCTGGTAGCGCTCCTCCACCAGGGTACGCCCCCAGATCCTGTTCTCCTTTGCTTCTGTGCAGACAAATCCCAGGGACCTGTAAATGTGAGCCGCCGCCTCAAGCCCCCTGACGGTCCACAGGAAAAGGGATTGGTAGCCCTTTTCCCGGGAAAAAACCACCGCCTCCGAGGCCAGCCTTTTCCCCAGGCCCCTGCCCCGAAGAAGGGGATGCAGGAGAAACCACCGGAGTTGGGCCTCCCTTTCGTCATATTTAACAACGGCCAGGGACCCCAACAGGAGGTTCTCCCGGTCCACCAACCAGAGGCGTTCCCGGGAAGAAATGGATGGTATGAATGCAGCCAGAGGCCCGGCCACATAGGCTTCAAAGGTGTAATCGAAGCCGTACTCCATCCCGTAAAGAAGGCCGTGCAGCTGTATCAGGCGCCCTGTGTCTCCCGGTTTCAAGTCGTGCCTGATGCAGACCCTGCCGGTCCCGGGCTCCTTTTCCTTCATAGTATCCCCCTTCTTTCCGGATGAGAGAAAGCCTCAGTCCCTTTGGTCAAGGGCCACCGGCCTTTTTTCCATTTTATCACCCAGGTTCTCCTAAAGAAAGACAACGGGGTGTTAATTTTTTCTAAAAGGGCCGGCCCCCGGCGCCCCCACCTTCAGTTCCTCCAGAAAAGGGCCGATGTCCTGCTGTTCCCCGGGATGGCCGGTGAAGATATCCCCCTGTTCCTGCAAACGGGCGAAGATGGTCCTGATGGTAAAATCCCCCGGCCGCACCCGGCCCTCCTCCACCTCTGACCAGAGGAGGGGGGTGGAGACGGGAGCCCCGTCCAGGGGGCGCACGCTGTAGGGGGCGTTAATGGTCTTGCCCTGGACGTTTTGCAGGTAGTCCAGGTAGATCCGCTCTCCCCGGGCCTCCACCCGGCGCTCCGTGGTGGTACGCCTGTCATTTTTTTCAATGACGGCGCAGACGGTCCCGGAGAAGATGCGTACTTCTTCATAGGTAAACCCCTTTTTCAGGGGAACGAAGACCTGGACCCCGGAGGACCCGGAGGTCTTGGGGTAGGCCTTTAACCCCAGGCTGTCCAGAGCCTCCTTCACCAGGAGGGCCACCTCCAGGACCTGGGGGAAGAAGTGGAAACCCGGGGGGTCCAGGTCGAAGACGGCAAAATCGGGATATACCAGGCTGTCCGTGGAGGAAAGCCAGGGATGGATCTCCAGGCACCCCAGGTTGGCCAGCCAGGCCAGGCTGGCCTCGTCCTCCACCA
>PWVN01000113.1 GCA_003561835.1 Syntrophomonadaceae bacterium | reverse complement strand
CTTTACTTTAACCGGTTGCGGGCAATAAAAAAAAGCGTGTTGCCACGCTTTTGTGAGAGGGACCCCGCTTCTAGAGAATAATGGCGATGAGGCCGCCGCTTCCCTCGTTGATGATCTTCTCCAGGGTCTCCTGCAGCTTTTCCTGGGCGTTGGGAGGCATGTTGGTTAGCTTGGTGTTGATGCCGTCCTTGACCAGTTCGTAGAGGGATTTTCCGAAGATGTTGGACTCCCAGATCTTTTCGGGGTTGTCTTCGAACTCGGCCATAATGTAGTTGGCCAGGTCCTCGCTCTGCTTCTCGCTGCCCACCACGGGGGCGAACTCGGAGTTTACGTTTACCCGGATCATATGGATGGAGGGGGCACTGGCCCGCAGCTTCACGCCGAAGCGGCCTCCCTGCCGGACGATTTCGGGCTCATCCAGGATCATTTCCTCCAGCAGGGGCGAAACCATGCCGTATCCTGCTTCCTTGACCTGCTCCAGGGCATCGGCCACCTTGTCGTATTCTTTCTTGGCGGCGCTGAAATCCTGCATGATGCGGATCATGTCGGCCCGGGTACTGACATCCCGGCCGCAGATATCTGTAAGGATTTGATTGTAGAGCCCGTCGGGGGAAGAAACATCTATGAGGGCGTGACCCGTGCCCAGGTTCATGTCCGTCAGCTGGGCTACCTCGACGATCTCCAGTTCGTTTAGCCCTTCGATGACATTATCGATGTCCCTGACCTTGAAGACGCTCTCGATGTTGTCCCGGATGGCCTGGTTGAACTCTTCCCGCAGCCAGTGCTCCATATCCAGCTCCTCGACCCAGTTGGGCAGCTTGATGTTGACTTCCTTGACGGGGAATTCGTAGAGGATCTCCTGGAACAGGAGGTTGATGTCCTCTTCGATCAGGTTCAGGCAGTTGATGGGTACCACGGGCACATCGTATTTCTCCGCCAGCTCTTCCTTTAAATCGATACTTTCCTGGGAGTAGGGCTCGGTGGAGTTGAGGATCATGACGAAGGGCTTATTCAGTTCCTTAAGCTCCGCCACCACCTTCTCCTCGGCGTCCAGGTAGTCCTCCCGGCTGATGTCGGTAAAGCTGCCGTCGGTGGTGATGACCACGCCGATGGTGGAATGGTCGGTGATGACTTTCTTGGTGCCGACCTCCGCCGCTTCTTCGAAGGGAATATCGTGGTCGAACCAGGGAGTGGTGACCATCCGGGGGCCTTCCTCGTCGTCGTAGCCGACGGCTCCCGGCACGGTGTAGCCCACGCAGTCCACGAAACGCACCCGCATCTTGATGTTTTCCTGGATGGCGATCTCGATGGCCTCGTCGGGAACGAATTTGGGCTCCGTCGTCATGATGGTCTTGCCGGCGCTGCTCTGGGGAAGTTCATCCCGGGCCCGCTCCCGGTCAGCGTCATCTTCGATTTTTGGGATGACGAAAAGCTCCATGAATTTCTTGATAAAGGTAGACTTCCCTGTCCGGACAGGGCCTACCACACCCAGATATATGTCTCCTCCTGTCCGCTCCACAATGTCTTCAAACAGATCAAACCTCACTTTTCATCCTCCTTTCGATTCATCTGCCCTGCCAAACACGTATAGATATGAATCCCCTCCTCACAGGTTATAGATTAAAATGTTTATCAGCGTTGCAATAGCCATTAACATTATATTTATATGATTGTCTTTGGTGATTATTACTTGTAAGTCCATTATATTAAGGATTTAAAATAACTTTTGCCTTAGTAATGTTTATACCCGTACACAAAAAAACATTCCTGCTTTCCGGAATGTTGGCGGAAGTTTCCAAACCCTTAAGTTTCTATGTTTATTGGTGAGTAAGTTTACTTTAAGGCCTGACCCCGAGGAGGTCCTCCATCTCGTGGGTTTTGCTGCGGAACATCAGGGCGTTGACCGCCTCCTTGGGTTCCTTGTCCTGGTAGAGGATTTTGTACACTTCCGTAGTGATGGGCATCTGCACTTCGTGCTGTAGAGAAAGACGGTAGGCGGCCCGGGCGGTGGCGTAGCCTTCCACCACCATCCGGGATCCCCGGATGAGTTGGTCGGCTTTGGCCCCCTGCCCCAGGGCAATGCCGAATTTCCGGTTGCGGCTGTGGCCGCTGGTGCAGGTGACGATCAGGTCCCCGATGCCGGAGAGCCCCGAAAAGGTCAGGGCCCGGGCCCCCAGGACGGTCCCCAGGCGGGCAATCTCCACCAGGCCCCGGGTCATGAGGGCCGCTTTGGAATTGTCGCCGAAGGCCAGGCCGTCACAGATGCCCACCCCGATGGCGATGATGTTCTTCAGGGCCCCTCCCAACTCCACCCCCACCAGGTCCGGGTTCGTATAGACCCTGAGCCTCCGGGTCATGAGGATGTCCTGGACCCGTTCGGCCGTCTTCCGGTTCAAGGAGGCCACCACCGTGGCGGAGGGGGCCCCCACAATGATCTCTTCCGCGTGGTTGGGCCCCGAGAGGCAGGCGATGTTCTTCTCGTAATCCGCATCCATTTCCCGGGCAATAACTTGGGAGAGCAGGCTGAAGTCCTCCCCGTCCAGGCCCTTGGCGGCATTGACCAGGACGGCGTCCCTGTCCGCAAAGGGAGCCATGCTGCGGGCCGTCTCCCGGACAGCCCGGGAGGGGACCACCAGGAAGATGACCTTTTTGCGGCGGATGACCGCCTCCAGGTCCGGGCTGGGGCATATGTTATCGGACAGGGGAATTCCCGGCAGGTAGGGTTTGTTCTCCCTCTCTGCGGCGATGGCTTCAGCCAGCTCCCGGCTGCGCACCCAGAAATCCACAGGAAAACCCTTTTGTCCCAGGGTGTGGGCCAGGGCCGTCCCCCAGCTGCCACCCCCGACGACGGCAATTCTCTCCATAGCTCTAACCTTCCTTATCCTACTGGTATTTGACCCGCTCCCCGATTTTCCTCTCCGTCCCCTTGAGGAGGCGTTCGATGTTTTCCCTGTGGCGCCCGATGGCCAGAATTGATAACAGGATGGACAAAAGAATCACATTTCGCTCCGGTTCCAGGTGAGCGCTGCCCCGGAAGACCCAGAGGACCAGGGGGAAGAAGGCGGAGCCGACGACGGAGGCCAGGGAAACGTAGCGAAAGATGAAAATGACGGTGAGGCCAAAAAGGAACAAGACGATAAAGGCCGTGGGGTTAAAGGCCAGGACTACCCCGAGGCTGGTGGCGATGCCCCGGCCTCCCTTCCATCCGAAGTAGAGGGGCCAGTTGTGGCCCAGGACGGCAAAGATGCCGCACAGCATGGCCACCGTGGGGCTCCCCGTCAACCAGTTTCCCAGGAGGACGGGAAGGACTCCCTTGGCAATGTCCAGGATCAAGACCACCAGGGCCGGCAGGAAACCCAAAGTCCTCAGGATGTTGGTGGTCCCCACATTGCCGCTGCCGTGCTTGCGGACGTCAATCCCCCGGGCAACCTTGCCCAGGATGTACCCAAAGGATATGGAACCGATGAGGTAAGACAAAAGAATTGCCACAAAGCTCACTTCTCCATCCTCCCTTTCTTGGTTCTGACCATCATCTTGATGGGTGTCCCCGTAAAATCAAAAGCCTCCCGCAGCTTGTTCTCCAGGTGCCGCATATAGGAAAAGTGCATGAGTTCCCGGTCGTTGACGAAGAAGGCAAAGGTGGGCGGCGCCGCCTTGACCTGGGTGGCGTAGTAGACCTTCAGGGCCCTGCCCTTTTTTGTGGGGGGCGGGGTCAGGAAGAGGACCTCCTCCAGGAAGGCGTTGAGTTGACCGGTGCTCACCCGTTTGTGGTGCTCTGCATGGACCTGGTCGATCAGGGTGAAGAGGCGGGTTACCCTTTTCCCCGTCCGGGCGGAGATGTAGATGAAGGGGGCGTAGCGGACGAAGACCAGCTCGTCCTCGACGTCCGTCTTGAACTCCTTGGCCACGGTTTCCCTCTCCTCCACCAGGTCCCACTTGTTGAAGGCGATGATGAGGGCCTTCCCCTCCTCGTCGGCGTAGCCCAGGATCTTTTTGTCCTGGTCGATAATGCCCTCGGTGGCATCCAGCACCGCCACCACCACGTCGGCATCCTCCATGGCCCGCAGGCTCCGAAGGACGCTGTAGTACTCCACCGAGTCCGCCACTTTTCGCTTCTGCCGCAGGCCCGCCGTGTCCACCAGCAGGTATTGTTTGCCGTTGATTTCCCCCCGGGTGTCCACCGCATCCCGGGTGGTGCCGGGGATGTCGCTGACGATGGCCCGCTCTTCCCCGGCCAGGTGGTTGACCAGGGAGGACTTCCCCACGTTGGGGCGGCCGATGATGGCCACCTTCAACCCGGAAAAGGCCCTCTCCTCCTCCCGGGGGACGGCGGCGATGACCGCATCCAGCAGGTCACCGATGTTTAAGCCGTGGGCCGCCGAAACGGGCAGGGCCTCCCCCATCCCCAGGGAATAGAAATCATAGAGGTTCTTCTCCGCCTCCTTGTTGTCCCCCTTGTTCCCCACCAGGATGACTTTCTTTTTGGATTTGCGGAGGATGGCCGCCACTTCCGCGTCCAGGGGAGTGACACCGTCCTTCAAATCCACCACCATGAGGATGACGGAGGCCTCCTGGATGGCCACCTCCGCCTGCTTCTTGACCAGTTCGGACAGGGGGTCGCCGGCATCAAAGGAGATCCCGCCCGTATCCACCAGGATGAAGGTGTTGTCCAACCACTCGCCCCGGCCGTAAATCCGGTCCCGGGTGACGCCAGAGGTCTTTTCCTCGATGGCCGTCCGCTTGCGCACGATGCGGTTAAAAAGGGTAGATTTGCCCACGTTGGGCCTGCCGACGATGGCGACTATGGGGTTTGGCATGCGCTGCCCTCCTTTCCCTGCCCTTTGGCTCTGATTTCTTCGATGAAACGGCAGATATCTTCCACGGGGGTTATTCTCACCTTAAGGGCCTCCCGGACCTCCGGGACCCTGAGGCCGTCCAGGAAAAGGTCTCCCCCGTCCTTCAGCATGACGTCGTCGATGAAGAGCTCATCCCCCAGGTCCCGGCCCGAAAGCCCCTCGATCAGGTCGGACCCCGTCAAGAGGCCGGTGACGGTGACACCCCCGCCAAAAAAGCGGTTTGCCACGGGGAAGAGGCGGACGGACAGGTTCTCCACGGTATCCAGCTCTGCCGCCAGGGGTGCCAGGACAGGAGCCGCCAGGGTGCTGCAGGCGATGCTGACGGCGGTCTCTTCCGGAAGTCTTCGGGGAAGACCCCTCCGGTGTTCCCGGTAGTCCTCCAGGAGAAGCCGGACCAGGCCCACCCCGTTCTCCAGCTGGGGGTAGCCGTCGTACTCCCCGGCGGGAGGCAGGGGAAGGCCGGCGGACAGGTAGAACTCGTCGGCGGCATAAACCAGGCCCATGCCCTGTTTCCCGCGAAAGCCCGCCTGCCGGCGGGCGGCCTGGGCGATGACCTGCCGGCTTTCCTCCGGTTCGAAGGGCCGCAGGGGGTAGAGGCCTTCCCGGTGCCCGGTGAGGCCCACGGGGACCAGGGACAGGGACAGGAGATTGGGGACGAGACCCGCCAGATCCCCCAGGGTCTTGTCCAGCTCTTCCTCGTCGTTTACCCCCGGACAGAGGACGATCTGGCCGTGAAAGCCGATACCCCCGGCCTTTAGGGCTTCCAGGATTTCGAGGATGGGACGGGCCCGGGGCGTGCCCATCATCTTCTGGCGCAGGTCCGGATCTGTGGTGTGGATGGAGATGTAAAGGGGAGATATTCTCTCCTTGAGGATCCGTCGCACCTCTGCCGGGGACAGGTTCGTCAGGGAGATGTAGTTGCCGTGCAGCAGGGAGAGGCGATAATCGTCATCCTTGAGGTAAAGGGACGGTCGCAGCCCCGGCGGCAGCTGGTCGATAAAACAAAAGATGCATCTGTTGCGGCACTTCTTGATTTTGTCCAGGGTGGCCCGGGGAAATTTAAGGCCCACATCCTCCCCGGCCTCCTTTTCCACGTCGTATTCGTAGAGGACATCGTCCCTCTTGACAAGGAGGAGCAGGTTTTCCTCGGCCATAAAAGATTTGTAATCCAGGATGTCCCTGAGGGGCCGGCTGTTGATGGACAGAAGGATATCACCGGGTTCGATTCCCAGTTCCCCGGCGATGGAATCCTGCTGGACGGCCCTGATGGGATGCTCCACAAAATTTCTCCTGTACATGTACTTTTTTCATTATCCTATATTTTTTGGGAGCATGTCAAGAATTGCGGGAAAAATAGCGGGGGTTCCTCCTCAGTGGGGCCCGTCCCCCTGTTCCTTGCGGGCGATGTCTTCCTTCACCTTTTGCACCAGATTCACCAGGGAAGGGTAGGCCATGATGCTTCCCTTGAGAACCAGGGGCCTTCCCAGGGTTACCAGCTTCAGGCGGCGGGAGATGAATCCCCCCAGGCGCATGGGGAAATTCACGCAGCCCAGGGTGTTCACCATGTAGAGGTCTTCGGAGGATTGGCCGTAAATTTTCAGGAGGTCGGGGAAGGCCTTCTCGGCGATGGTGCCGGCACCGCCCAGGCCCACATTGAAAATGTCGTGTCCCCCTTCATCCTTCCCCAAATAATGGATGACCCCCTGCTTCTCCGGGGGGACTTCGTCAAAATAGGCACATTTGAGGATATCATCGGGAGTCGGTTTCTCCCCGGTGTTTAGCTGTTCCAGGTGGATGGCCGCGGCGATGACCGAGGAATGGGCGCCGCCGTAGCAGTGGTAGATAACCTTCACATACTTCAGCTCCTAGTGTTTGACCACAATTTTTAACCCGTTTTCCAGTTCGTGGACCACCCCCTCCGTCACCCTGCTCAGGGTGGTCGCCATCTTTTCCTGCTCCTCTTTATCCTTGGCAAAAAAAACGACGGCCCCCCCCGCCTCCACCGGGGATTCCCCCTTTACGGCGATGACGGCCAGGATGGTTTTCACCAGGGATGTGCGCATTTTCTCCCCTCCTAATCCGCCGCTTCCCGGCCGGCCGGGGACAGGGTGGGCTTTTACAAAGCGCTCTCCAGGACAGGCACCCCCTGGACGGCCTTGATGAGACTCTCCACATCCCGCTCAATGGGGAGGATGATCAAGCCGATGCGGCCTGTGTCCAGATTCCGCCGCACCAGGGGCATGAATTCCGCCGTGTCCACGTCCCTGTAGACCCCCAGTTGGGCCGCCGCGTCATGGGCGATGGCCTGCCTCTGGCCCGAATTGGCCAGGGTGGCCCGGGCGTTGTCGTCAAAAGGCTCGATGATGATTCCCAACCCCCGCT
>PWVN01000053.1 GCA_003561835.1 Syntrophomonadaceae bacterium | reverse complement strand
TACCTCGACCGACACCTACCAAAACATGATATATACCCGCCTCTGCTTGAGGGTGTACTTGAATTTTTACAGGTAATTCATACTCTGAACCGGCTGGTATTTCAATTCGTCCGCGGGATACAGCAAACCAACTAGTTGGTGTTACTTTATTATCTGCCCGACTTCTTTGAACAAAATCTTGTATTTCTCCTCCATCGTCTAAGGTAACAGTGTTTACACTTGCATATACGCGCAACATTCTGTCTTCATTATTATTTATTTTAAGAACTTGTCTTGACTGTTCTCTGGGTTCTAGTTCTAGATCAACAATAATTGGCGATACAGTATAAGACGCAAATACCCCAACGGGCACTAATAAAAATAGAAGGAAACAAAAAACAACTACATACGTCTTTATACAATTTACTACTTTTGTCATATTATTAATATATAATACGCTAAAATCGAGGAATTGCTAAGAAGCTTATGTCAGTATCGTAGTTCCCCGCTGGTTGGTTAATGCCAACCTCCAAACGGTAGATTATATGTTGTACATCATTACTCGGTACAGCACTGTACATAACTTCTGATGGTACCGAACTAAGTGATGCATATGTATCAAACGCAGAAAAACGAGTAGACCCTCCTTGCAGAGTCGCGTCTGTAGTATGGTAACCAAAACATCCTGTCTGGTTGCTAGTATCACATCCACTAGACCAACTACTAGGCGTTTGATTCGTCCCTGAGATCGGTGGAATAATATCGCCATAGGTGTTTGTTAACTGCTGATCAGAAAACATTAGTACCTGATATCCATCAGTAGCGTTAGTATCAATTATCAATTTTTGTGCAGCAAATACTGACTCATCCAGCGGTAGTGATGTAAACATTACAGTATGTGCAGTGGTCTCGTAGTCAGTTGTGATGTTAGCAATCGTAGTATTTTCAGAAACACTTTCAACTGTAAAGATGAGCTGAGCCCCTTCAATATTAACGCTTGGATTACTAGTACTGGCTGTCACCGGTCGATCATTTGTCACGTCGTACATACGGAAATAATACACTGCGTTCGCGCGAGCACCAGCCTGACGCAAAGTAAACTCATACTCAACTGTGCTGTATGGTTCGTGTGTAAACGAACTAGAGGTCGTTGCTACAGTGTTGTATGTACCACACCCTTGCCCGCTCCCACCACTACAAGTATCTGTCACACTCAGCACAGCTTCATCTATAAGATCATTGTCAGTACCAGCACCATCGGCATAGCACCATAGTGAATTTTCCGTACAGTCAGAGATACTCGTCAGTAAGGTGCCACCATCTTGGAAATCACTATACTCCGAATACTCGATAGCAAACTTCACGTTTTCACCTATAGCACCATCGAGCTCTCCTAAGGCAACGCGGAGACTAAGAGTATCTTGGTTAGCTATCTCAGTAGGAGTTACTTGTTCTCCGGCGAGCGGATCAGAGGGAGTCAGAGTGTTGATGTCGTCGTACCAACGCCATGAAAGGACCTGTGGCCGAAACGCTGCTGTGCGTACGGTCGGATACACCTCATAATCATCTAACGTGGTACCATCGGACACAACCAACCGAAAACAATAGTCTGTTTCTGGTGCCGCACCATTATGTTCAATGTGCCAATCAAACTCGAGTGACTCACCAACTTGTACCGCGTATGGGTTCTCAGGAGTGGGATTTTGCTCTTGGTATGTACCAGCTCGATCCGAAGCAGAAAGCAGGAGATCGCCACTGTCTGGCGGATCACTAGACAGTGGTGTACCAGAAGTAACCGACGAAGCTCCGCCACGCCAATCTGCTCCACTGCCTGGATCACCAAGGTCATTCCAGAAATTCACATTCTCACAGATAGTACTGCGCTCGCCGTACTGTAGCTTGAACTGCTGTGTCTCTGGCGGGAGTGTCGCCTCGCTGACCCGCAAACTCATACGTACTCGCACTTGTTCACCGAGCCCGAGCGGCTCATCGTTGTCAGTAATTGACATATTTTCACCGAGATCTTGAGCACCTGGTGGCCATGGGTCACTGGGTGTAAGCGTGTCGTCATCGACATAAAAACGGTAGGTATTTTGAGCGAAGGTTGTTTGAGCTGTTGGCCACTCGATGACCTCAGTACGGAACGTCTGTGTACCACCGCCATCGCTATTCCACACCCTATATTCACTATCGTTGGTCAATCGGGCACCAATGATTGGACGTGGAAAATTGAGATTGATACCAGTAGATCTGGCATTTACGAACAATGAACTGGCTGATGGCAATACCGTATCACCAATATTCACATCGAGTACCTGTGGTTGCACAATACCAGCATCAGCGAGTGTTCCATTTGACCGATACACTTGCATCGCACCATCACCAGTTTGTGTGTTTTCAATAACCCATACCACGCTCGTATGCTCACTCGCGTCACTCACATCATCATCTATCTGAAACGATACGGCTCCGATGCTGGAGAGCCAGACCTCATGACCGTACTCGTTGACAGCAGTCTGACTGCTCCCGAGGCGCTTTTGCGTCTCCATAAACGTACGCGAGAGGCTATTCACAGCATCAATGGACGATGTTTCTACTTCTCCGCCATCAGTATACTGATGCTCTATTCGTTGTATTTTCCAATTACTACCGGTAAACTCTACCACCGCATAACTAACTTCGACTCCAGATACGGATGAAGCCTCACGAGTAAAGACCGGGCGTCCCGCGCCGGCGTCCCAATCAGCGGTTGCCAAAGCACTGTTGTAGGTATCGGTACTACTGGCAGGATTGCGGTAACCGGTAATAAACACCACTACTGAATCATCATCTGACACACCCGAGATCGTACCGCCTTGCGCAGTCGCGTCTGTACCAGAAAAGGTAGCTACCTCCTGCGCGTGGATGATCATCTCATTATCTCCTCCAGATACTCCCCGATATTCGATGATCTCCCAGTCAACTAACGTATCACGATCGTCACCAAATCGCTCTAGCGTAATACCGCTTTGCAGGTCGCTGGCATCAGTTATTGCGACCGTCACATTCTCGGGGGTCTGAGCACCGCCATCACTGGTCGCTCCCGCTCCGGTCATGCTTGTGTTAGTGATACGCACAAACGCAGTATTCGAATTCTCTGGCACAGCATAGTCAGTTCCAGGTAAGAGTGTAGTACTACTTCCGGTAAGTGTCGCCGTGCCACGCTGGGTAAAATAGTCAGTAAATATCTCAAACAACCAGTTCACATTATTACCTGAATCAACAAAACCTTCGTCAAGTGCATCGATCGCACCACTATTTACATTTAGTGAGTCCTCTACGTCCAGCCACGCCAGATCTCGCACCCCTTGCGGATTGATCTGCCACTGGGTACCCGGGGCGGACGAGCGCAGCAGCAACGGTTCGTTCTCGGCTCCTTGCATGGTCCACGCATTGATCACCGCTGTTCCCGAGCCGGCTGTGAATGTGAAGGTATCGGTTGTGGAACTAGTTTTTTCGAAATTATAAAAGACTGTATTACCGGCAATACTTTGGTTTGTTCCGGTAAAAAGTACTGTCCCTTGGTTGGCATCAAATGACCCCTCGTTACTCCAGCTACCACCGACGGTGAGAGGCGTGGAAGAGGCAGCGGAAAGGGTTTGATCGGCTTCAATCTCTAGGTCGCCTATTACGGACAGCTCGTCATTCTCGGCAAACAGGTCAAGCGTTGCTTGCCCTCCACCGTCGCGTAGTCTGAGGTCGCCCGTTACCTCGACCTCGGCCGAGCCCTCCGAACCAAGACCAAACCATTTTAAATTCAAGTAATCCTCGACTGCCTCACGCTCAGTTGCCGTCAGATCAGTGTCGAAGATCAATATCTCCGAGATATCACCGTCCCAACTGCGCTGGTCATCCGCTTGCCGACCGATGCCGAGTGGAGAATTTTGGTTATCGATCGATCCGTATGGGGTAATAGTCGACTGCAGCTCATTATTGACCCACATCCGTAGATCAGTCCCGTTAGCCTGATAAGAAATAAACACCGGCTCTGTCTGCGACTGATTATCACTCGCCACTGTTCGTGCGGTACCACTATCACTAACGCGCCCTCGCCATTCACCATCCCAGTGGACCAACCAATAATTACGGTTGTTAAAATCATTTTCCTTACTAACGATAGTGCGGATATTATTGTTGCCACTTGTCGTTTCTCGGAGGTCTACCACGGCAAAAATAGTAAACACATCACCAGTTGACAAGCTTGAGTCGTGCGGTACGAGAAGACGTTCGTTGGCGGTATACTCCAAGACTGGCTGCCCATTTAAGCGGTTGGTACGATAGATCGGATTAGGTACACCAGACCAAGTCTCAGCGTGGTTGTCGTTACCCGAGATATCGTCCCATTGAGAGACCGGATCGCCATCACTCAAGCCAGTAATGGTTGTGGCATCCAGATGCAAGACCAGATTGCTCCGGATCGGCAAGACCGCTCCTTCGCGAAATACGTAGGTAGGATTCCCCGATGCGGGGCTGGTCTCTAAATTGTGATAGGTGGTCGGAAAAATGCTCGTATTAGCTGTCCCCGTATAGGAAACGGTAGACGTCTCCGGGTCAAAGGTACCACTACTGCCGATAAAGAATGGCGTATCAGAGTTCGTGAGCGTCAACGTACCGCTACCACCCAGCACCGTCCCCGCTACTTGGATGGCCGGACTGGTCGTATCACCCTGCGGCTCGTACGTCGCTCCGTCAGCGACAAATAGAGTTAAGCCCGAGGTAACTGTAAGTGCACCGCCTGAGATACTCAGTGGCACTGCGCTATCATCGGCATCGGTAAAATGACCGGCCTGCGTATTGCTCACTGCTCCCCCATCGCCCGGTGCGACCAGGAGCAGACCACTGGCAAGAACCACGTCGGTCACCTCTGGGCTACCTGGGTGGCGTGTGAGCGTGGCCCCCGTCTCACTTTGTCCGTCGAGATAGATAGTGATCGGGGTACCGGCCGTGATGGAATCGAGCCCAGCTAAGGTAAAGCTGCCATCCGTAGCATTGGCGGTTGTCGTTGCCACCAACTCACCGTCCACTGCTAGGCGAACTTCCGAGCCGGCAGTCGACGGTGTCGCTTGGTCGGAGGCGGTCACGGTACCACTAATCGATCCGCCAGAGAAGGTCCAGTTCGTATTGTTGCCACTGTTTATAAAATTGGGTCCCGTCGCGTCGACCTCGGTAGCGTTGAGATTATTACTGTCTTGTACATCAAGGTGGTCAAGATTGCGCGTGCCTTGCGGGTCTATATTCCACTGCGTGCCAGGGTTGCTGGAGCGCAGGGACAGCGACGCACCCGACGTACCCTGCTTACTCCACGTCCCCTCGACGACCGTGGTCGAGTTAGCAGCAAACATTAGGGTATCGCTACTGCTCACGCTCTTACTCAAGTCGTAAAACGTTGTATCACCACCTATGGTCTGGTTACTGCCAGTAAGATCGACCAGACCATCATTGGCCACAAAGGTACCACTGTTGGTAAGATCACCCCCAACCTGTAAGGCACTGGAAGAGGCGGCGGATAGTGACTGTCCACTCTCGATCGTCAGCGACCCTGCTACCGAGAGTGCCGTGCCGGAATTGAATAAATCGAGTGATGCGTCGCCGCCACCTGTCCCAATGGTCAGATCATTATCGATGACAGCTGAACCGCCACCTACCCCACCCAGCCACTTGGCTTCTAAATAATCTTCGATCTCCTCCTCCTCGCTGCTGGTTAAAGCCCGATCAAAGTACAACACTTCGGCGATATAGCCGTTTAAGGGACGTCCATCATTGCGGTCGGCCCCTAAGGTCAGACCACGTAATTGACCACTTCCCACATCTCCTGTATCGAGCTGTGTGCCATTGAAACGTACTACTGAACTACTCGTATTGTACAGTGCGTTTATTATCCCAAAATCATCAGCTGCTGCACCAGGGTCAGGAAACGAAAAGCTATCTGAAGTGAACATACGCCACGTACTGCCACTTTCCCAAAGTTCCATAAAGATGATGTTGCCGGCCGCTTCACCAGCTCGTCCATCAAACAAGACCTCATTATTCGTCTGGCTAGTCGCATTGTCTTGCCGGTAGACGACGAACATCTGGCCCGGTTGATTATACGTCACATCGTTGCGCAACCACTGACCACCATCGAAACGAACTGCGGGTAACCCGTTGCTGATATTCGTCGTATACAGCGGCTGCTGCGTTGCGGTCCCTTGCGTGACATCATTCCCCGAGCCAGATATATCTGTCCACGTATCGATCGGGTCGTTATTACTCAGGCCATTGATAGTCGAGGCATCGAGGTGCATAACGAGATCGGAGATGTCCGGCAGTAAACTGCCAGCAGCAAAGGTGAAGGATGGGCTACCGGAGACAGGTTCTAGCGCTAGGTCATAATAGACCACAGCGGCCATTTCAGTGTTGACACTAGCGGTATATATCACCCGGGACGTATCGGCTACAAAATCAGCTCCCGACTCTAACGTAAACGGTGTACCACCATCAGTAATAGTAAGGTCAGTATTGCCAGCCTCGTAGGTGCCTTGTAAATGTAACTGCGGCGTCGTGACCGCATCACTCGGAGCGAAGGTGCTCCCTGCGACTACTAATAGGGTATGCCCCGTGGATATGTTCAATGTATCACCAATGAGAGTAAGCGGTACGGCGCTATCATCAGTACTATCAAAACCAGCCAGATCGCTGTTTGTTATGGGGCCCACATCACGATGCTCGACCGCCACATGATCAACAAATACATCGGCGCTCTCGATCGAGCCAGATCCATCGTCACGCAGTACCAACGCACCGCTTTCGGTGGTGTTAGTAAGATAGATCGTAAATGGCTCACCAGCTCCCGAGGAAGCGACGCTGGGAAAGGTATAGGTACCATCGCCCGCGGCAGTGGTTGTTGCTACCACACTCCCGCCCACCACAAGGTTGAGTTGAGGTTCGGTGTCAATAGTTGTCACTCGATCAGATGTAAAAACCGTACCGGAAATAGTAACACTCTGGGCCCATGCAGTATACTGAAAAGCCAACAAAAAAACACAGATCACAATCAGAAACAAGAACCATATCTTTTTTACATGTATAACTTCACCCATTACCATATATTTCGTTATTTGCGTTCAGTTTGATAAATACTCGCACACCACGTCAAGCATTTCTTATTATACAGAATTATTAAGAAAAAATTAGCAGTTTATAGACAACCTGGTAGCGTTACCACAAAAATTCAAACTGTGTAGGTAGAGATATCTACAACAATAGAGTATTGCGTGAAGATAGGCACTTTTACAATAAATAAATTAAATTCC
>PWVN01000078.1 GCA_003561835.1 Syntrophomonadaceae bacterium | reverse complement strand
CGGATATTTTGGTGGTTTTCACTGGCGGCCACCTGCTCCAGGAGATGGGCGGGGGTTTGCAGGAAACAGCTGAGCTTCTGAAGCCCCAGCTCCCGGGCCTCAACCCACTTCCCTTCCTCCTGTTTCAGGTAAAGGGCCCCCTTCTCTTCATAGACAGAAATATCATATTCCGAAATCTCCCCCAACAACTTGTCCCCCGACTGGTAACCCCTGAAGGTTATGGTATATCCGCTGCCCCACTCCCGGGTTTCGAAGGCATAGCCTTCCAGGGCCAGCAGGGACTGCCGGCTCTCCTCCAGGGTCGACAGGGGGGTTTGGACCGGTCCCAGGCTGCTGAAAAAGTAGGTTGCAGCCAGGATGAAGAGGAGGAAGGCCAGCAGGAAGAAGCCGATCTTCTCCCCGGCGGTAACCCTTTGGTTTTTTTTCACCCTTCTGGTAGTATGCAGCTTGACCACTCCTGTCCGCTTTACCACCAGTATATTCCGGGTATTGAGGGAAATATGTCAATTATTTACCTAACCCGCCCCTTTGATGACGGCCAGGGGCTTTAACCGGAGGATTTTTTTTGTCAGCCCGATGTCCGCCAGGGTGTCCACCACATTATCGATATTTTTGTAAGCCAGGGGGGCTTCGTCGATGACGGCTTTCCGGTCCCGGGTGCTGAGAAGGACATCGTCCAGCTGCTCCGCGATGTCCGCGGCGGAAAAGGCCTTCTTGGCCGCCGTCCTGGACATGGTCCGGCCGGCCCCGTGGTTTACCGAGTTGTAGGTTTCCCCGATGAGGCCCGTCCCCGTCACCACGTAGGAAGAGGTGCCCATGGTCCCGGGGATGATGGCCGGGTGGCCGGTATCCATATACCGGGCCGGGTTTTGGGGATGGCCGGGGGGCAGGGCCCGGGTGGCCCCCTTCCGGTGAATGAGATAAGGTTTTCCCTCCACCTCTTCGAATTTGGCGATGTTGTGGGCCACATCGTAGATGAGGCGGACCCGGGCTTCCCCGTAAAACTCCCGGAGGGCCTGCCGGAGATAGTGGCTGATGATCTGGCGGTTGGCAAAGGCAAAATTGACGGCGCAGGACATGGCGGCCAGGTAGTCCCGGCCTTCCCGGGAGTCGACGGGTACGGCTGCCAGGCCCCGGTTGGGGAGCTTCAGTCCGAAGGTCTTCGCCTGCCTGAACATGAGGTCGGTGTAATCGGTGCAGATCTGGTGGCCCAACCCCCGGCTCCCCGTATGGACCATCAGGGTGATGTCGCCCTCTTCCAGGCCAAAGAGGGCCGCTGTTTCTGCCTCGTAAACCTCCTGGACCAGGCCGAACTCGATAAAATGGTTGCCGCCGCCGATGGTCCCCAGCTGGTGGGCGCGCTTCAGGGCCCGGGCGGAGATCTTCCCCGGGTCCGCCCCCGGGTACCTCCCCCCTTCCTCGCAGCACGCCAGGTCTTCCTCTTCCCCAAAGCCTTCCCGGACGGCGGTTTTTGCTCCCCCCGTCAAAATTTCCTCCCGGTTCAGGCCACCGATTTCCTTCAAGGCACTCTGTTTCCCCACCCCGGCAGGGATGACTTCCTCGATGCGGGTCAGCAGTGCCCGCAGCTCCCTTGTGCCCAGGGCTTCCCTTTTCAGGCCCGTCCGAAGGAGGCGGACGCCGCAGTTGATGTCCATGCCCACGGCACCGGCGGAGATGAGGCCCTCCTTCGCATCCCCCACCAGGACGCCGCCGATGGGCAGCCCGAAGCCCGAATGGATGTCCGGCATGCCCAGGGCCGCCACCGTCCCCGGCAGGGAGGCGGCCTGGGCCAGCTGCTCCATGGAGTTATCGGCCGAGGCCCCTTCCAGGAAATCCTCCTGGAGATAAAAAAGGGCTGGTGTCTTCATATCACCCCGGGCCGGCAGCAGGTAGCGGTTCATCCCTATTTTCTCTAATTTCACCCGGGTCCCCTCCCCCTTAAAAATCATCGTAAAGGCTGATGACGGCCCGGTCCTCCTCCTTGGAAAGGCCGAACATGATATTTCTTTCCTTCAGGTTGCGGTTTAAAAAGTCCACCAGGGTATACAGGTCGTCCTGGTACTTGATCTTTATCCTGGCTTTGGGCAGCAGCCGCTCTCCGTTGGGCATGGGTCTTTCACCTCCTCCAGGGGATATCCCATTTTTTGAGCTTTTCCATCATCTGATGGTTGGACAGGTTGAACTGCAGCGGTGTGATGGAGATATAACCCTGCTCCACGGCGACCACGTCGCTTTCCGGCGGGTTGTCTTTCTTCATCAACTCCCCCGCCAGCCAGTAGTAGGTTCTGCCCCGGGGGTCCACCCGTTTTTCGAAGGAATTCCGGTAATGCCGTATCCCCTGGGAGGTGATCTTGACCCCCTTGATGTCCCCTTCCTCCAGGTCGGGGAAATTGAGATTCAAAACGGTATTTTTCTCGATCTGGTCCACCGGAAGGTTGCGGATCAGGTCCGCTGTAAAGGAGGCCGCCAGGGTGAAATTGGGGCAGGGGACGGTGGCCCCCACGGAGACGGCGAGGGCGGGTAAATCCAGGATAACGGCTTCCACGGCAGCGGAGACGGTTCCCGAGTAGAGGACGTCCGTACCCAGGTTGAATCCCCGGTTGATGCCGGAGATTACCAGTTCCGGGGGGTCCTCCTTCAACAGGGCCTCCAGGGCCAGCTTGACGCAGTCCGAAGGGGTCCCATTCACATGCCAGGCCCCCCTGACCTCCGTATACATATGCTGGACTTTTTCCGCCCGCAGCGGGCGGTGCATGGTAATGGCATGCCCGGTGGCGCTCTGCTCGTGGTCCGGTGCCACCACGGACACCTCGTGTTCCCCGGCCAGGTGTTTGCTCATCACCTGGATGCCCTCGGCATAAATCCCGTCATCGTTGGTCAGCAGAATATGCAAGAAAGGATCCCTCCGACTTTCATGTATTTTTCTTTTCCAGGGGCCTTCTTCCCGGTCCCTCGCCTAGGCTTTGGCCTTCCCCGCCGCTCTGGAGAGGAGGGCAGCCGTCCGTTTCTTGGTTTCAAAGAGGATCCGCTCCTCATCCAGCCGGGAGAATTGCTCCTTTGCCAGGAGGACCGCCCCGTTCACCATGACAAGGTCCACATCCCGGGGGCCGGCTGCGTAGACAATGTCCGCCACCGGGTTGTGGTTGGGGGTCAGGTGGGGCACTCCCTGGTACTTGAAGATGACCAGGTCCGCCAGTTTGCCCTCTTCCAGGGAGCCTGTGTCTTCCAAAAAGACGGCTGCCGCCCCGCCGCAGGTGGCCAGTTCCAGGGCAGTGGAGGCGGGGACGGCCCGCGAATCTTTGCTCACACCCTTGTGGATCAAGGCCGCCAGCCGGATCTCTTCCAGCATGTCCAGGTTGTTGTTGCTGGAAGCCCCGTCGGTACCCAGGCCCACCACCACTCCCGCCTCCAGCATCCGGGGCAGGGGGGCGATACCGCTGGCCAGCTTCAGGTTGCTGCCCGGGTTGTGGGCCACCCGGACCTTTTGGGCCGCCAGGATTTCAATATCCCCGGGGCTTACATGGACGCAGTGGGCCGCCAGGGTGGGGGCGCTGAAGAGGTTCAAGGAATCCACGAGTTCCACGGGGCTCATGCTGTAGGTTTCCCGGCAGTAAGAGTTTTCCCACTCCGTTTCCGCCAGGTGGATCTGCAGGGGGACATCAAGCTTCTTTTGCAGTCCCAGAACTTCCTCGAGGAAGGCGGGGGGACAGGTATAGGGGGCATGGGGCCCCAGGGTGGTTGTGATCCTGCCGTCGCCCTGCCCGTGCCATTGACGGCAGAATTCCTCGCTCTCCTTGAGGCGCTTGCCGGGGTTATCCCCCGTCCCCACCATGCCGCGGCAGAGCACCCCCCGGATGCCGCTCTCCTCCACCGCCCGGGCAACCTCATCCATGAAGAAGTACATATCGGCAAAGGTGGTGGTCCCCGACTTCAGCATTTCCAGAATGCTGAGGAGGGTGCCCCAGTAGACGTCTTCGGGTTCCAGACTCTCTTCCAGGGGCCAAATCCTCTTCTCCAGCCACTCCATGAGGGGCAGGTCATCGGCATAGCTGCGAAAGAGGGTCATGGCCGCATGACCGTGGGCGTTCACAAAACCGGGCAGGACCAGCTTGCCCCGGGCATCGATGATTTCGGCCCCGGGTTTTGCCGAGGAAAAGGAGTCTGCCTCCTCCCTGTTCAGGACCTTTTTGATCCGCTGCCCTTCTACCAGAATAGCCCCCCCGGGCAGGACCCTCCTCTTAGGGTCCATGGTGATGAGGGTGCCGTTTTTAATGAGGTAAGCCTTCATGGTCCTCCTCCTCTTTGCCCGTATGCTTTCAGGTAATAGTCCCGGATGCGGGCCGTGTCTTTTGCGCTGAGCTCCTGAAAAGCCCCCAGGCCCTTTGCGTACAGGGTGATCTGGGCGGTTTTCTCCACGATCTGGCAGACCTTCAGCGCTTCCGCCAGGGTGGGAGCGGTCCCCACCAGGCCGTGGTTGGCCAGCAGGACGGCGCTCCTGCTCCCCAGGGCCCGGGTGCAGCTTTGGGCCAGCTCCGGGGTCCCGGGCAGGTGGTAGTCCGCCACCTTCACGGGGCCGCCGTTGATCTGGGCCAGTTCCTCCGTGATGACGGGGATGGGAGTGCGGGCGGCGGCAAAGGCGGAGGCAAAAACGCTGTGGGTGTGGACGATGGCCAGGACATCGGGCCTCTCCCTGTAGATTTTGCAGTGCAGGCGGTATTCCGAGGAGGGTTTTCGCTCCCCCTTAAGCACCCGCCCGGAAAAATCCAGGGCCACCATGTCCGCGTGGCCCAGGCCGGCGTAGTCCATGCCGCTGGGCGTGATCACCAGGATTTCTTCCGTTCCCGGCCGGACGCTGACATTCCCCCAGGTGGCTGTTACCAGGCCGCACCGGAGCATCTGACGGGCGGTCTCGATGACTTCCTGCTCATATTTTTCTAGGAGCATGATTTCCTCCCCTCCGCAAACAGCGCCAGGATGCCCTCTTCCCCCGGGTCCCGGACGATGCCCCTTTCCGTGATGATGGCCGTGATCAGGGACGGGGGGGTGATATCGAAGGCGGGGTGAAAGACTTCTGCTTCCTCGCAGGCGATGGCCTTGCCCGCCAGCCGGGTAACCTCCCGGGGTTCTCGCTCCTCGATGGGAATGTCCCGCCCGTCGGCGGCCTTGAGGTCGAAGGTGGAAAGGGGGGCCGCCACAAAAAAGGGGATCTTGTGCTCCCTGGCCAGGACCGCCAGGGTGTAGGTGCCGATCTTGTTTGCGACAAATCCTTGCCGGGTTATGCGGTCTGCACCAAGTAACACAATATCTATCATTTTGTTAAACATAATGTAACCTGCGCTATTGTCTGTAATCAGGGTGACGGGGATCTTCTCCCGGCAGAGTTCGTAAGCCGTCAGCCGGGCCCCCTGCAGGTAGGGCCGGGTTTCGCAGGCATAGACCCGCCGGACGCGGCCCGCCTCATGACCGGCGCGGATCACGCCCAGAGCGGTGCCGTAGCCGGCGGTGGCCAGGGCGCCGGCATTGCAGTAGGTCAGGATCCGGGCCCCCGCCGGCAGGAGGGTCAGGCCGTGGCGGCCGATCCTCCGGTTTGCGGCAAGGTCTTCTGCTGCCACCGCCCGGGCTTCTTCCTGCAGCAGGCGGAGGGTGTCCCCTTCCCCTTCCTCCCGGGCCCGGGCAGCCCGGGCCAGCATCCTGTCCACGGCCCAGGCCAGGTTGACGGCGGTGGGGCGGGAGGCTTTCAGGCAGCGGCCCGCTTCCTCGAGGACATCCATGAGGGCCCTCCCTTCCCCTTCCGGACCCCCTGCCCCCTCTCTCTCTTCCCGGGCAAATTCCGCCGCCGCCAGGGCCATGCCCACGGCGGCCACAGCCCCTATGGCGGGAGCGCCCCGGACCACCATGTTCTTGATGGCGGAGGCCACCTCCCGGTGGGTGCTGCAGGCCACATACACCTGTTCCCAGGGAAGCCGGCGCTGGTCCAGGAGCCTTAAGGGTTTCCCGGGGTCCCACTGGATGTGTTCCACAGAATTTCTCCTTTCAGGCCAGGGGACGGGCGCCCTGGCAGCTGCAGAGTTTTTGCGGGCTGACAAGCTGCATGGCGTCCATGAGGACCGTCCTCACCCGGGCGATGTTATCGGCCATAACCTCCAGGACTTCCTCCTGGGTCAAAGGCGCCGGGGAAATTCCGGCGGCGTAGTTGGTCACCAGGGCGATGGCGCTGTAGCAGATGCCCAGTTCCCGGGCCAGGACCACTTCCGGGACATTGGTCATGCCCACCAGGTCGGCCCCCAGCATCTGGA
This sequence comes from Syntrophomonadaceae bacterium, assembly GCA_003561835.1. Taxonomy (GTDB): domain Bacteria; phylum Bacillota; class Dethiobacteria; order PWVN01; family PWVN01; genus PWVN01. Next base: position 1,074 of record PWVN01000078.1, on the reverse strand, counting down.
ACATCCTGATTTCGGCCCCGGTTTCAAAGCGGGGCCCTTCGGTGCACACATAGACGGCCCGGGGGTGGTGGGGGATCCCCCGCTCCTCTGCGGCCCTGACCAGCAGGTGCCGCAGGTCGCTGCAGTAGGGGTGGGTCAGGTCGATATGGGCCACGCCGCTCTGGCCGCCGTCATAATAGGTTCCTTCCCGGCCCTTGGTAAAGTCGATGAACTGGTCCAGGAAGGCCAGGTGCCCCGGTTTCATCTTCTCTTTCAGGGAACCCGCGGCGGCGGTGGCAAACACTTTGGTGACCCCCGCCTTCTTCAAGGCGGCCATGTTGGCCCGGTAGTTGATCTTGTGGGGCGGCAGGATGTGGTTCTGCCCGTGGCGGGGGAGAAAGACCACTTCCTGGTGGCCGTAGGCGCCGATTCTCAGGGTGACGGGTTCCCCGTAGGGGGTTTTGACGGTCTCCACCTGCACATCGGCCAGGATTTCCGGGCTGTAGACCCCGGTGCCGCCGATGATGGCCAGTTTTCCCATAGTCCTTACCTCCTAGAGCGCCGGGTCCAGACCGGCCAGGTAGCGAGCCTGCTCTTCATCCAGGGAATCGATCCGCACCCCTCCCGCAGCCAGTTTCAATTCCGCCACCCGCCTGTCCAGTTCGTAGGGTACCGGGAGGACCTGGGGAGGCAGTTCTGCCGCCTTGTCTTTGAGGTACTCCAGGGATAGGGCCTGCAGCGCGAAGGAGAGGTCCATGATCTCCGCGGGATGGCCGTCCCCCGATGCCAGGTTCACCAGCCTCCCCTCTGCCAGCAGGTAGAGGCAGCGGCCGTCCTTCAGGCGGTATTCCAGGACATTTTTCCTGATGGCGCGGATCCTCTCAGCCTGGGTTGTCAAGGCCTGGATATCGATTTCCACATCGAAGTGGCCGGCGTTGCAGAGGATGGCCCCGTCCTTCATAGCGGCGATATGGCGGCTGCCGACGGCTTTCAGGCAGCTGGTGACGGTGATGAAAAAATCACCCAGGGGGGCGGCCTCCACCAGGGGCATGACCCGGAAGCCGTACATCAGGGCCTCCAGGGCCCGGATGGGGT
>PWVN01000119.1 GCA_003561835.1 Syntrophomonadaceae bacterium | reverse complement strand
CTACAATAATCGTGTTGGCCATCTCGTGAATCGTGTTCAACATCTCTTCTTCGGTCCGGGGGGTAATCCCGTCAAAGTTCTTGGTCCTCAGCATTTCTTCATATGGCTCGTTATCTATTCCATCCAGGATAAGCGGATTTTGTAATGTCCCTCCCCTGCTCTGCCACCCCACCAAAATCCCTGCTGCAAGAGCCGTAACCAAACACAAAACCACGATCACACCAGCAAACCTTCTCACGTCTCTTGCCCTCCTTTAATAACCTGATTCACCTGCACACGCATAGCCCTAAAGTTTACCAGTTTTTTGGGTTACGGTACATTGAGTTTTACCCGTCGAGTTCGTTTTTCTTTTTGTCCAATATCAATCTGAGTTCATCAATCTCTTCCTTTGATAGTCGCTCTTCCTCCAAGAAATTGGCCACCATTACATTAAGGGCACCGCCATAAATCCGTTTAAGCATCGATTTCGTTTCCGCTTTGGCCATTTCTCGCTCGCTCACTAGTGGGTGGTAAAGATACTTTCGCTTGTCTTTCTGGTCCTGGGTAAACCCGAGGGCCTTTTTTCTTACCAGGCGGCCGATCAACGTTCTTATGGTTCTGGGGTTCCATGATGTTTTATCCTTCAAAGTGTCTACAACCTGGTTAGCCGTTTTCGGAGACTCTGACCACAAGACTTTCATGACTTCCCATTCTGCGTTAGATATTGTTGGTACCTTTTTTGGTTTTTCCATTTATTTATCACCCCTAGTTTTATTACATATGTAGTTTATACTTATATTACTATTGTAATCTCCCTTTGTCAAGATCGACTTCATGCCACAACTCTGAAAAAAATAGCCTCGAATAGCCACGGACCTGCGATGCTTTTATGGACTTCCGAATCATTTTATTTCCTATTCCCTTTTGCTTTCCTGATTTATCCATTATACTAGATAGTAGACATCCCTCATTGGTAAATAATACTTAGTGATACTTAAGGACAAAAAGACATCCCCCATGACTCATGAAAGGGAGCTGAATGATCGTGAAAAATGAACAAGGGAAACCAAACCGTTTAATAAAGGAGAAAAGCCCCTACCTGCTGCAGCACGCCTACAACCCCGTGGACTGGCACCCCTGGGGGGAGGAGGCCTTCGAGAAGGCCCGTTGGGAGGACAAGCCGGTTTTTGTCAGTATCGGTTATTCGACCTGCCACTGGTGCCATGTGATGGAACGGGAGACCTTTGAGGATGAGGAAGCGGCCAGGGCCCTCAACGACAGTTTTGTGTGCGTGAAGGTGGACCGGGAAGAACGGCCGGATATCGACACGGTCTACATGGCCGTCTGCCAGGCCTTAACGGGAAGCGGCGGCTGGCCCCTCAGCGTCTTCTTAACCCCCGACAAGCAGCCCTTCTTTGCCGGGACCTACTTCCCAAAACACTCCCTGCCGGGGCGAATCGGCATGGTGGAACTGTCCGCCCATATCGCCAAGCTCTGGAAAAGCAGGCGCGGTGAAGTCCTGGAGTCGACGGGTAAGATTGTGCAGGCCCTGGAAAACATGATGGCAAAGAAAGATGCCGCCGGCGAACCCCCGGGAGAAGATTGCCTGCACCGGGCTTATCAAAGCCTGGCCGGGCGCTTCGATGCCCAAAAAGGCGGTTTCGGCACCGCCCCCAAATTCCCCACCCCCCACCAGCTGACCTTTCTCCTGCGCTACTGGAAGCGGACGGGTGAAGGCCGTGCCCTGAAGATGGTGGAAAAAACCCTGGAGGCCATGGGGAAGGGAGGCATTTACGACCAGATCGGCTTCGGGTTCCACCGCTATTCCACCGATGCCGACTGGCTGCTGCCCCATTTTGAAAAGATGCTCTACGACCAGGCCCTGATGGCCATGGCCTTCCTTGAAGCCTTTCAAGCCACCGGCAAAAAGGATTATGCCCAAAAGGCAGAAGAGATCTTTACCTATGTGCTGCGGGATATGACCAGCCCGGAAGGGGGATTTTATTCTGCCGAGGATGCAGACAGTGAAGGGGAGGAAGGGAAGTTCTATGTGTGGGGCCTTAAGGAAATACGGGGGGTTCTGGGGGAAGAAGATGCTGCCGTCATCGAAGCCGTTTACAACGTCAAGGAAAAAGGGAACTTCCTGGATGAAGCGACCCGGGAAAGGACCGGGACCAATATCCTGCACCTGACGAAACCCCCGGGGGAACTGGCGGCCGGGCTCAAAATGGACGAAACCCAGCTGGCCCGGAAACTGGAAGACATCCGGGGACGCCTCTTCGCTGAAAGGAAAAAGCGGGTCCCCCCCTACAAGGACGATAAAATCCTCACCGACTGGAACGGCCTGATGATCGCCGCCCTGGCCAAAGGTGGCAGGACCCTGTCTAAAGAAAGGTACACCGAGGCGGCCGAAAAGGCGGCCCGGTTTATCCTCTCGAAGCTGACTGCAAGGGAAGGGCGCCTTTTGAAGCGGTACCGGGAGGGGAGCGCGGAACTGCCGGCCCATGCCGATGACTATGCGTTCTTCATCTGGGGCCTTGTGGAGCTCTATGAAAGCACCTTCAAGGTGGAGTACCTGAAGAAGGCTGTCCAGCTCTCGGAACTGTTTCTCCGGTTATTCTGGGGTAAAGAGGATGAAGGGTTTTACCTGACGGCAGCGGATGCGGAACCCCTGCCCGTCAGGCCCAGGGAAATCTATGACGGCGCCCTTCCCTCGGCCAATTCCGTGGCCGCTTTGAACCTGCTGCGGCTGGCGCGGATGACGGGCAGGTCGGACCTGGAAGAAAAAGCGGCCGGAATCGGTAAAGCCTTTTCGGCCGAGGTGAACAGCCAGCCCTCGGCCTATACCCAGTACCTGTCCGCCCTGGATTTCCTGCTGGGCCCCGGCGTCGAGGTGGTGCTGGTGGGGGAAAAGGAGTCGCCGGAAACCCGGGCCATCCTTGGGAAACTCCATCAATCCTTCACTCCCCACAAGGTGGTCCTGTTTAAAAATGAGGGGAACGAAAGGGATGAGGCAGAGCTGCAGAAACTCGCCCCCTTCACAAAGGGCCAAAAAAGCCTGGAGGGGAAAACCACCGCCTACATCTGCCGTAACTTCGCCTGCCGGGCACCCCTGACGGAGGCGGAAAAGATTCTGGAGCATATCTGAGTTTACTTGAGAATCCGGTGGATGACGTCCCAAATCTCCGGGTCTTCCAGGCCGCGGCGCCAGGAGGCGATTCCCGCCAGGTTGTACTGGTTGACCAGTTCCACCCTCTGGCGGATGGACTCCTCGTCCTCAATCCAGACCCGGTAGAGGACCTCCCCGTCCTGGTATTCGGCATAATTCTGCCGGGCCCGGTTGTCCCAGACCACTTCCGCCTGCTCCCTCTTGAGGATCTCCTGCACCCGCCCCATGGAATAGGCGTTGGCGGAGACCTTCACCCCTCCCCCCTCCTGCATCTCTTCCTTCCACAGGCGGGCATAGAGGGGGATCCCCAGCAGAAGTTTTTCTGCCGGGACCTCCTCCAGGACCGCCTGCAGCCCCTTCTCCACCCAGGGCAGGGACGCCACGGGCCCCGCCACGGGGGAGCTCCCCCAGTGTTCATCATAGGCCATCAGGGCCACATAATCCACAATCTCCGCCAGGGCGGGGCGGTCGTAGATCAGGGACCAGTTCGGGCTCCCCGAAATCATGGTCACGTCGATGGAGACCGTCAGGCCCTGCTCGTGGGCCAGAGGGGTCAACTCCCGCATGAACTGGGTCAGCAGGTCCCGGTCTTCGGGGTGCATGTTCTCAAAGTCGATATTGATGCCGTCCAGGTCGTACATGGAAGTGAAGATGAGCAGCTGGTCGATGACCTTCTGGCGTTTTGCCGGGCTTTTCAGGACCGCCCGGGTCAGGTCCTTGTCAAATTTGTTGGTCACCAGGGCCCACACCCGGTAGCCGCGGCCGTGGGCCCAGGAAACGTAAACGGGGTCAGCCAGGTTCCTCAGGTTCCCCTCCTCGTCCTGGAGGTGGAACCAGGTGGGGGAGACCACATTCACCCCGGGCATGGGGGGGATCTTGCCGGTGTCCCGCCGGCTGTAGGCGAACTCCCAGGTGAGGTTGACCCGTTCGCCCATGGGGCGCCAGGGAAGCCTGCGGGGGTATTCCAGTCCTGCCGGCGGCAGGGTTATGGCCCCCTTCAGCTGTGCCGCTTCCTTGGGGATGTAGCCCAGCAGCCCTTCCGGGCTTCTGACCCGGTACCATCCCCCTTCCTCCGAAAAGATGTCCACGAAGCTGCCGGCCTCCAGGGGTATGTAGTAAGGGGAGCGCAGGGAGGGATGCTCCCGCAGCCTGGTGGCTTCCAGGGCCACGGCCGGCAGGGGCTTGAGGTCATCCCGGTCCAGGAGGACGGCCTCCCCCTGCCCCTCCCCCTCCCCGCGGATATGGGTCATCTGCAGGGGGTAATAGGGGAGAAGGAAATCCAGGGGCAGGAAGAGGGTGGAGCCAACTTCCTGCAGGGGAAAGGACAGGTCCACCGGTCTGGTGTTTATGTAGGCTGTGAGCTGTTCCGTGTTCATGCGGATCAGCTTGCCCTCGCTGGTCAGGGACAGGGTCTTCTCCTCCGGGTCCCAGGAGGCCCGGGGGTCCACCTCCCGCAAAAAAAAGCTCAAGGACACCAGAACCTGCCCCTCCTCTGTAACCAGAAGGCTGCCGGGCTCCTCCACCTGGTCCCCCAGGATCAAAAGGGGTTCTTCCTTAAAGAAGTCCGCCTGCACCAACCCCGGCTGGAAGTAATAATATATGAGGAAGCCCGAGAGGAGCACGAGGAAGAGGACTGCCAGCACCGGGGGCCAGTAATTCTTCTTCTTTCTTCTTCGCTTCCGGGCCGTTGCTTCCATGGTTTTCCCCCCTCACGGTGTTGCTTCTGATAACTTCTGCACGCCGGCCTGGATTCCTTGAAGGCTTGAGGGATTATTCAACAAAAAATGACATTATTTTTTACTTCCATTATCCTGAATATATGATATTATACTTTTATGTAAACTTTTGTTGAATGGGGGGGGAGAGATGGACCCAATCACTCATGCTGTAATCGGGCTGGGCACAGCGGCCCTTTCGGGGCAGCCTTTGGTCCTGGCGAATCCTATCTACATAGGAACAGTTCTCGGGGCCATGGCCCCTGACATCGATATGGCCGCCCATTGGAACCCCCTATCCTTTTTGAAGCACCACCGGGGGGTCAGCCACTCCCTCCCGGGGATCCTGGTCATATCCTTCCTCATTGCAGCCTGCCTGGCCTATTACTTCCCCGGGGCCGGCTTTGCCGTCTGCTGGGGCTGGACCTTTCTGGGGGCCCTGTCCCACAGCCTGCTGGACAGCCTGAACTCTTACGGGACCCAACTCTGGTGGCCCTGGCAGGGGAAAAAATGGACGGGGAACCTCCTGGTCCTCTTCGACCCCTATCTGCCCCTGCTGTTCCTGCTGCCCCTTTTGAGCCTGCCCCTTACGGGCAATGACCCCCGCCTGGCCCCGGTGCTGGCCGCCCTGTACCTGGGGGGGCGCTACCGGATGAAGCGGCAGCTGGCCGGTTATTTGAAAAAAGCCCTGGGCTTGTCGGACCAGGACCTGGTGGTGGTTATGCCGGCACGGTTTGGCTTTGCCCGCTGGGAATTTGTCATCGAAGGGAAAAGGGAATTCATCCTGGGGAAAATAAACTATTACGGGTTGACCATCAGCGAAAAGATCAACCTGGTGAAAGAGCAAAACCCCTTTACCGAGCAGGCCCTCGCCAGCAGGCTGGGGAAATTTTTCCGCCGCTTCACCCCTTTCCTGCACGCAGAATACCGCCGGGAAGAGGGCAAACACGTGGTGCTGCTGCGGGACCTCCGTTACATGAGCCACAAAAAATTCCTCCACACCGCCACCGTCATCATCAGCGACGAACTGCAGGTCCTGGCTTCCTACCTGCACGCCTATCGGGAAGAGAGCTTCTATCCCGTGGTGGAGGGCAAGCCTCTAAGCCTCAAGGCCGCAGCCTCCCCCGGGGATTGAAAAGCCGCCGTCAAAGAAATACAGGTATACTTCCGCCACCTCTTCCCGCCAGATGTCGGCCACGGCCCGGGTATAGATTTCCAGCTGCTCCCGGTAGCGCTCCTTTAGCTCCTCCCGTGTAAGCCCCGCCGTCCGGTCCGTTTTGTAATCCACCAGGACCAACCCCCCCTCGTCCCGGAAGAGGCAGTCCAAAACCCCCTGCACCAATACTTTTTCTCCTTCTTTTACGTCTTCTGCTTCTTCTGCCTCTCCTGCCTCCTGAGACCAATCAGAATAAAGCTCCCGGGCGGGCAGGGCCAGGCTGAAGGCCAGTTCCCGCCTGACCTCCCGGGCCCCCAGTAGACGCTGCCCCAGGGGTCCTGCAAAAAAGGCAGCCAGGTCCCGGGCCTTTACGGCATGATACTCTTCCGCTGCAATCTTCCCGTCAGCCAGCATTTCCTCCATCTGCCCCCTTATTTCCGCCTCCCCCAAGGGCCTTCCCAGTTCCAGGTACTGCATAACGGCGTGGTAAGCCGTTCCCCTGTCCACGGGCGAAAGCTTTTCTTCCACCATGAAAAGAGGTTTTTCCGGGATTTGCTCCGGATAGGCCCCGGCGGGAAAGGGGCTTCCCCACAGGCCCGAATCCTCCTCCTGCTGCTGCCGGCGGCGCCTCTTGATTTCCGAAACCGTCATCTTGGCCAGGTGCAGGGATGCCTCCCGGTAGGGGTACTGCCAGCCTAAACGGCGGTTCACTTCGGCCGCCGCCTCGCCCCCTTTGCCCAGGGGCAGGGGCTTCAGGGAGGCTACAGCCTCCCTGATCCCCTCCAGGTCTTGCCGGTCCCCAGCCTCCGCACCGGACTGCCCCTTCCCTTCCCCTTCCTCCGCTCCCCAGGCCGCCACGGCAGCTGCGCTGTAAAGATGGAAGGACCACCGGGAACCGTCGCAACTCCCGGGGGTCAGGGGTTTGATCCCCCCATCCCCTGCCTTTTCCCTGAGAAGGGCGGCATCAGCATGGCGGAGCAGGGCCGGGCCCAGCCAATCCAGGAGGCCCCGGGCGCTGCTCCGGCTGCGGGCGGGAAGGCGCCGGCCCGGGTCCTGGGGCAGGACTTCCTGGGACAGGGCTTCTTGAGGCAGGGTGCCCCCCGGGAAGGCGTCCCCGGGAAGCGCCCAGGGCGGAGGACCCTGAAGCAGGTCCTTCCGGGGTAAGGGGTTTTGGGGCAGGGTGCTGCCGGGGGGGAGGGCCATGGCCCACTTTTGGGCCTCCTTCCTGATATCCTTAACGCTGGCCACCAGAAAGAGCCTCTCTTCCGCCCGGGTCAGGGCCACATAGAGGACCCGCATCTCCTCGGCCAAAAGCTCCAATCTCAGCTTTTCCCGGATCGCCAGATGGGGAAGGGTGG
>PWVN01000160.1 GCA_003561835.1 Syntrophomonadaceae bacterium | reverse complement strand
GTACCGGCATGTAAATGCGGCCGTGACCTTCTCCGCCCTATCGGCAGCTGCCGGGATCTATTCTCTGGGTTATTTCTTCGAGCTGAACAGCACCAACATCCGGGAGCTGTTCTTCTGGCTGCGCCTCCAGTACTTCGGCATCGCCCTCCTCCCCGCCCTCTGGCTTCTATTCATCCTGCAGTATACGGACCGGCAGAGGTGGCTGAAAAAGCCCATCGCTGCCGGGTTATTTCTCATTCCGGCCCTTACCCTTACCCTGGTCCTGACCAATGACTGGCATCAGCTCTATTACCGTAGCCTGTCCCTGATGCCCCAGAGGGGAATCTTCATCGTTGCCCTGGAAGAAGGCCCCTGGTATTGGGTCCATATAACCTATTTTGTCATCCTCTATACCCTGGCCATCTTTTTCCTGCTGGAAGAATACCTGCAGAGCAGCATTTTCTTCAGAAGGCGGTATCTGCTCCTCTTCACCGGTTCCCTGTTTCCCGGGGCGGCCTTTGTCCTTTATATGCTGGGCGTAAGCCCCATCCACTTTGATTTGATCCCCTTCGGCCTCTTCTTTGCTGGATTGATTTTTTTGTGGGACCTGGCCTTTTTCAAGCCCTTCGAAATCCTGCCCGTGGCCAGGGCCAACGTCTTCAACGCCATCCAGGCCGGTCTCGTGGTGCTGGACGCCCGGGACCGCATCGTGGACATCAACGAGGCGGCCCAAAAACTTTTCGGGCCTGCCAGATCCCTGATCGGGCAATCGGCGGACAAGATCATCGATCTGTTCTCCCGTCAGTACAACCATCATTCCTACGAGAGGCAGGAGGCCATGGAGTGGTTTTTTGACTCCTCCGGAAAACGGCAGTGGTATGACATCCGCTCATCCAGCATTAAAAACCACTCCAATCAAGCCACGGGGAAACTCCTGATCATGCAGGATATTTCCCAGCGGAAGGAGGCGGAAGCGGCCCTCCTGGAAAGTGAGTCCCTGAAAAGTTCCATCGTGGAGGCCATCCCCGACATCCTGGCCCGGTTCAACAGGGAGGGGTCCTGCCTGGATATCCTGGGGGACAACGAAGACCCGGTGTGGTCCCGAGAAAGAATGCAGGGGAAAAAGGCCCAGGAAATCTGGCCCAAACTCCTGGCAGGGCGCTTCATGGCAGCCATCGAGGAGGCCCTCATGTCCAAAGAACTGCTGACCCTGGAATTCAGGCTGAAAGAAAATTCCGGGCCCCGTTATTATGAAGCCCGCATCAAGGCCTATGCCAAAAACGAGGTCGTCGCCATGATCCGGGATATCACCGAATCCAAGCAGTATCAGAAAAAACTCGAGTATTTGAGCCTCCACGACCAGCTGACGGGGCTGTACAACCGGACCTTCTTCGAGGAGGAAATCCAGCGGTTATCCCGGGGCAGGGACTACCCCATTACCATCATATCCGCCGATGTGGACGGCCTGAAGAGGATCAACGATACCTACGGCCATGACCAGGGGGACAAACTACTGCAGTCCGCCGCAGGGGTCATGAAAAAATCCCTGCGCCGAGGGGACATCTTCGCCCGGGTAGGGGGGGATGAGTTCGCCGTGATTTTGCCCAAAACCGATGCCGGGTCGGGAAAAGACGTGGTGGACAGGATTAAGGGCTCCATAAATAAATATAACAAAAAAGGGCCCCAGCTGCCCTTGAGCATATCCGTGGGAATGGCCACGACGGATGACGGGGGCAAGACCCTGGCGGAAACCTTTAAGGAAGCGGATAACTCCATGTATCAGGATAAACTGGACCGCAGGGAAGGGGCATAGCTACCGCCCTTCCTTCTCCACCAGGTACTTCCAGTATTTCTTCGGCATATTGCCGGCCTGCAGCCGGGGGTTCTTCCGCTCCTCTATGGCGATGCGGGCAAAATAATTCTTCCATAACTCCTGAAGCTCCTCCTCTTCCCGGTCCAGGGGCAACCTGCCCTGCCGCTCTAGGTCCGTAAGGACCCACTGCCGCCTGTTGTACAGGGCCGCCTTGCCCCTTCTGACATCGTGAATGATCCAGTTTTCCCGGGGCAGGCGGAGGGCGAAATGGGGGGCCAGGAGGACGATGATGTCGCTGTCGGGCTCCAGGGGAGCATAGAGGACCCCGTTTTCCAGCAGGCGGAAACGGGTCAGGCCCAGGAGGCGGTGGAGCTCCCGCCCCACCCTCCTGCTGAGGGCGTGCAGGGCGGCCACATCGGGGTCCAACAGGTGGGAATCCAGGGCTTTCCCCAGGGAAAAGCCTTTTTTTATGTACCGGTATACCAGGGTACCCGCCTCTTTTCTCCCGGTGGAAGCGGCATAAAAGGCATGGCGCAGGGCTCTGGGGGATATCTTTTTTCTGATGGCCTCCACCATGGCCGTTGCTGTTCCTTCATGGGTTTCAACTCTCTGCCCGGTGGAAAAAAGGCCGGGCTGGTAGTCCTTTTCTGCAATCAGTTCTTCCGCTGTATCTCCTCCCAGGAAGACCCGGTAGAGGGCTGTCATCAACCCGTCAAAACTGCCGTCGTAAATCAAGGTCCCCATCTTAAAATCCTGCCTTTGCCGGCAAAAGATTCTCTTCCCGGGGAGACAGGGCCTCAAACAGGGAGAGCTGCTCCCCGGGCCCCTTCTCCCTTCTGTCCACCAGGAGGGAGCGGAGAAAAACCGGGTCCTCCAGGCCCTCCCCATAATATTTCCCTCTGCAGGTGATGAAGTAGCGGGCCCGTTTCAGGACAGCGCCGATGGTCTTCAACCCCTCGTAGGTGACGGGCCCGTGTTTCCTGGCCGTCAGGATCCGTTTCGCCGAGAGGGGCCCAATCCCCGGCACCCGGAGAAGCATGGAGTAGTCCGCCTTGTTCACCTCCACGGGGAAGAGGTGCATGTTTTGCAGGGCCCAGGCGCATTTGGGGTCCAGTTCCGGGTCCAGGTTTTCCTCCCGCCCTCCTGTGATCTCACCTGCTGCAAAGCCGTAGAAGCGCAGCAGCCAGTCAGCCTGGTAGAGCCTGTGCTCCCTGAGCAGGGGCGGTTTCATCAGGTCCGGGAGGCGGGAATCATAATTTACTGGCACATAGGCGGAGTAATAGACCCTTTTTAAGCCGAAGCTCGAGTAGAGGGTCTCGGAAAGCTTCAAGATCCGGGTATCGCTGTCGGGAGTGGCCCCGATGATCAGCTGGGTGCTCTGGCCGGCGGGGGCGAAGGGTTGGGGAAGGGGACGCCGTTTTTTCTTTTCTTCCTTCTCTTCCCGGATCTTTTGTGAAATTAAATGCATGGGCCGGATGATGTCCTCCCGCTTCTTCTGGGGGGCCAGGAGCTTTAACCCCTGCTCCGAGGGCAGTTCCATGTTGACGCTGATGCGGTTGGCATACCGGCCTGCCCGGTCAATGAGGCGGGGGTCGGCCCCAGGGATAGCCTTGACGTGAATATAGCCGTGAAAGCCCTGCTCCTCCCGGAGAAGTCTTAAGGCCGTGGTCATCTCTTCCATGGTCCGGTCGGGGCTCACCTTGACACCGGAGCTTAAAAACAGCCCTTCTATGTAGTTTCGCCGGTAGAATTCCATGGTCAGGCGGGCCAGTTCCTCCGGGGTGAAGGAGGCCCGGGGAACATCCTTGGTTCTCCGGTTCACACAGTAGGAACAGTCATAGACACACTCGTTGGTATAGAGGATTTTTAGCAGGGAGATACACCGGCCATCATCGGACCAGCTGTGGCAGACCCCGCAGGACAAAGTGCTCCCTGTCCCCCTGCCCCGGGAGGCGCCGGCACTGCCGCTGGAAGAACAGGATACATCATATTTGGCGCCATCGGCCAGGATGCGGATCTTTTCCAGCAGTTCCATAACTTAAACCCCCAAACATGTGTACGCTCCTTAAGGAGATTCTATCATATCTGCGACGGAAAACCAAACATATTTTCGATAAATTGGCGGGGCTTTTTCCGTCAATGTAAGATTATACTTTCCGGATAAAGCCTCTGTAGATTCTGGTGAACCCGCACTTCTATCAGGCAGAAAAACAACAAAAACAAAAAATCCTTGACAATGTGACACTGGTGTCATACAATAAAGTCAGCACATGACACTGGTGTCATAAATTCGGGGCAGGAAGGGTGAGGCCATGCCCAAACAAACTTTTTTCAACCTTACGGAGGATAAGAAGTCCCGCATCCTGGATGCCGCCATCGCCGAGTTGGGCTCCAAGCCCTTTGAGAAAGTCAGCGTGGCAGAGATCATCGAAAAAGCCGACATCCCCAGGGGGAGTTTCTACCAGTACTTCGAGGACCTGAAAGACCTCTACAGGTATGTGCTGCAGGTGACCGGGGAAGAGAAGATGTGCTATATGCAGCATGTTATGGGGCAGATGGCTGACTGGGATGTATTTAAAATCATCCGGGAGCTGTACCTGGCGGGGTTGAAGTTCGCAGCCGAAAACCCCCGGCTGGCAGCGGTGGGAAACTACTACTTTCGTGAAGACCTCAGTTTGAAACTGGAAATCTTCCCCGACATGGAGGACCGGGGACGGGAATTCTTTGAGGCAATTTTGGCCAAAGGCCGGGAGCGGGGAGAGATCGACCCGGATGTGGATATTCCCATGGCTTCCTTCATCCTGTACAACCTGACCTATGACATAACGGATTATTTCTTCGGAAAGACAGGGGTAAGCGATGGCCTGTTATCCCACCAGGAGGATTACTTAAAACTGGCGGACAAAATGCTCTACATCATCGAAGTGGGCTTAAGGAACAGGAAAAAGGAACCTTCCCGGGATTAATCTAAGCTACCATAAGGAGGTAATTGGATTGTTCGAAGTTACGGGTCTCACCTTCAGGTATCCGAGAAACAGGGAAGACACCATCAGAGGGTTGGACTTCACCATCCAGGACGGGGAAATCTTTGGCCTCCTGGGCCCCAGCGGCGTGGGGAAAAGTACCACCCAGAAGATCATGGTCAAGCTGCTGCCCGATTTCGGCGGGGAGGTAACCTACCTGGGGAAACCCCTGCAGTCCTACGGGAAGGACTTCTACCAGAAGATCGGTGTGGGCTTTGAGATGCCGGTCCATTTCTCCAAGCTAACGGCGGCGGAAAACCTGGCTTTTTTCAAAAAGCTCTACAAATCCCACGCGGACACCGACGCCCTTTTAAAAAGGGTGGGGCTTTTTGAAGACCGGGGGAAGAAGGTCAATGAATTTTCCAAGGGCATGAAAATCCGCCTGAACTTCGTCCGGGCCCTCTTGAATAAACCTACCGTCCTCTTCCTGGATGAACCCACCATCGGGCTGGACCCCAAGAACGCCCGCATCATCAAGGATATGATCCGGGAGTTCAAGGAAGATGGGGGCACGGTGCTCCTGACCACTCACCTCATGAACGATGTGGATGAACTCTGCGACCGGGTGGCTTTCATGGCCGACGGGAAGGTGTCGGAAATCGATACTCCCAAAAATCTGAAGTTAAAACACGGGAAGAGGCTTGTGGAGGTGGAGTACCAGAAGGGGGAGGCCGTCCAGCAAGACTCCTTTGATCTGGATCGGTTGGGGGAGAGCGATGCCTTTTTGGATATCGTCAGAAACAAGAGAATTATCACCATCCACAGCAAGGAGACCTCCCTGGACGATATCTTCATCAAGGTTACGGGGGTGGAAATCCGTGGGTAGCTTCCCCCTTCTCTTGACAGGAGAACTGCAGCGGATGCTCCGCTACCACATCCTGGGGGCAGGATTCGTGGTGACCATCATCTGGCTTTTGGTTCTCCATTTCACCGAGGTCATCGGAGTGGCCACCATGCTGCCCCTGCTCCTCTTCTTTGATACCACTTCCATGACGATTATCCTCATCGGGGTTACCCTCTTCTTCGAAAAGCAGGAGGGGACCATCCGCAGCCTGCAGGTATCCCCCATCAACCGGTCAGAGCAGATCCTGGCCAAAATCGGGGGCAATATCCTGAGCAACGTCCAGACCCTGGTGATCCTGTACCTGTACGCCTGGTTCTTTAAAGAGATTGAACTGTCCTTTTTCGCCCTGCTGGCAGCCATCGTTATCATCGGTTTATTCCACTCTCTGGTGGGGTTTTTGCTGACATACCGGGCCCGGGGCTTTACGGAACTTCTCATGGGAATGTTTATCTATTTCTTCGCTTTTATGCTGCCCGTGGTCTTTGAACAGATCGGCTTGATTGAAAACGAGATGGTCAAAGGAATTCTATACCTGGCACCTACCAAGGCTGCCTTTATCCTGCTGAACGCCTCGGGCGGGGGGCTTAAAACCTGGGAAATTCTGTTTTCCGCCTTCTACCTGCTGGCCGCTTCGGCAGTCCTTCTGCATTTTGTGCTGAAAAGGTTAAATGAATTTGCCCTGAAAGAAAGCGGGGTGTAGCAAGATGTATGCGACCTTCCTGAAGAGCGAAGTGAAAAAGTGGCTGCGGGACCCCATGATGTTCTTCATGCTGATCTACCCCCTGTTCTTCGGTGCCCTGGGCCGGTACCTGGTGCCCTGGCTGGCGGAGAGCGGCAGTTTCAATGTGGACCTCTACGCGGATGTGATCCTGGCTGCCCTGGCCTTGATGGTCCCTGTGATCTTCGGTGCCGTGCTGGCCTTTTCCATCCTGGATGACCGGGATGACCACATCCTCACCTCCATTAAGGTAACTCCCCTGTCCCTGAATCAGTTCCTTTCCTTCAGGGTAGGCCTGGTCTTGGTGGTTTCTTTTGCAGCGTGTACCTTCGTCATGTGGTTTGCCGACATCGGCTACGTTACCATGACGCAGATGCTGGCCATCTCCTTCCTGGCTTCCCTGACAGCTCCCATGTACGGCCTGGTCATCAATGCCTTATCCAACAACAAGATTGAGGGGTTCGCCGTTATGAAAGGATTGGGGATGGTGATGCTCTTTCCCCTGATCGCCCTTTTCTTCCTGGACTACAAGGAACTCATCTTTGCCGTCGCCCCCGGTTTCTGGCCCGCCAAGGCCATCAGCAGCATCGTTCGGGGGGAGGGGCTGCTGCTTCTCACCTACGGCCACTACTATTTCATCGGCATTGCCTATACCCTGGCCCTGAATCTGCTGGCCTACAGATTTTTCATGAAGAGGACGCGGATCTAGCCAGAGCGGATTTTAGTTGAAAATCAAGTTGGTGGGAGTGGCAGAGGGGATCTTGATCTCCCGGAAGGGAGAGAATAAATAACCTGCAAAGGAGGTTTCCCGGTGGAATGGTACTGGTGGGTATTGATCGTTGTCGCGGTGGTTGTGGGCGGTTATTTCAAGTTGAAGATCTTTAAAGCGATGACGGGTAAGAAGAAGAGTGTTGTGGAGGAAGAGGATTAAGGCCTTTTCATTGCAAAGGAAGACCCCCTGTCTCCCCTGTTGGTGGGGCGGAGGGGCTTCTTTTTCTGTCCAGGTGAAGGAAAGGCTGACTGAAACCCCAAAGTCGCTTCAGAGAGACCTTTTCCTTGCTTTAGAAGGGAAGCAAAGCCAATTGTCAAGGC
>PWVN01000143.1 GCA_003561835.1 Syntrophomonadaceae bacterium | reverse complement strand
GAGCTCTTCTGCCAGGCCCACTTTGTCCTCTTCCAGGCGGGAGGGCCCCAGTTCAAAGCCCCTGGCCTTGAGGAAAGTGTTGGCCATCCCTCCGCCGATCAGTAGGGCATCCACCCGGCCCAGCAGGTTTTTAACGAGTTCGATCTTACCGGCCACCTTGGCGCCCCCCACCACGGCCACCAGGGGCCGCCTGGGATCCTTAAGAACCCCCGTCAGGTACTGGAGTTCTTTTTCCATGAGGAACCCTGCCGCCGCCGGCAGGTATTCCCCTACCCCCACGGTGGAGGCGTGGGCCCGGTGGGCGGTGGCGAAGGCATCGTTGACGAAGCAGTCGGCCAGGGAGGCCAGTTCCCGGGAAAACTCCGGGTCGTTCTTCTCCTCCCCAGGGTGAAAGCGTATGTTCTCCAGGAGCAGTACCTCCCCCGGTTTGAGAGCGGCGGCCTCCGCCTTGAGGGCTTCGCCGCTGAAGGCATCTGTTTTTTTCACCTTCTGCCCCAGGCGCTCCTCCAGGACCCGGGCCACCGGGTCCATGCGGAGTTCCTCCTTGACCTTCCCCTTGGGCCGGCCCAGGTGGGAGGCCACGATCAGGGCGGCCCCCTGATCCAGAAGGTAGGAAAGGGTGGGCAGGGCCGCCCGGATCTTGGTATCGTCGGCCACCCTGCCCTCTTTCAGGGGTACGTTGAAATCCACCCGCAGGAAGATCTTTTTCCCCTTTACATCCAGGTCTCGAATGGTATTTTTCATGCTGAATCCTCCTCGGAACTTATCATAGTGCCCCAGTGCCGCGGGCTCTTTACCTTACAGCCCCTGCCGGGCCATGTAGGCCGCCAGGTCCAATACCCGGACGGAATAGGCCCATTCGTTGTCGTACCAGGCCAGGACCTTGGCCAGATTGCCCCCCGTCACCATGGTGGAGTCGCCGTCCACGATGCTGGAGCGGGCATCCCCGGTGAAGTCCACGGATACCAGGGGCTCTTCCGTGTAGCCCAGAATCCCCTTCATGGGACCGCCGGCGGCGGCCTTGAAGGCGGCATTCAGATCGCCGGCGGTGGCGTCCTTCTCCAGTTCCACCACCAGGTCCACCATGGAGACGGTGGGGGTGGGGACCCGGACGGCCAGGCCGACGAGTTTCCCCTGCAGCTCCGGCAGCACCAGGCCCACGGCCTGGGCCGCCCCGGTGCTGGTGGGTATCATGGAGAGGGCCGCTGCCCGGGCCCGGCGGAAGTCTTTGTGGCCGGCATCCAAAAGCCTCTGGTCACTAGTATACGCATGAATGGTGGTCATTAATCCTTTGGATATTCCAAATTCTCCCATAAGAACCTTGGCCACGGGGGCCAGGCAGTTGGTGGTGCAGGAAGCATTGGAAACCACGTGGTGCTTCCCGGGGTCGTAGGTCTCCTCGTTTACGCCCATGACGAAGGTGGCGTCCATGCCCTTGCCGGGGGCGGTGATGATGACTTTCTTGGCGCTCCCCTGCAGGTGAACTCTCGCTTCTTCCCCCTTGCGGAAGACCCCGGTGGATTCGATGACGATGTCCACATCGGCCTCATCCCAGTTGAGTTTGGCCGGATCCCGTTCCGCCAGGATTTTTACCTCCCTGCCGTCCACCAGGAGGGCCCTGTCCGCAGCCTCCACGTCCCGGTTGAAGATGCCGTATACGGAATCGTATTTGAGCATGTGGGCCAGGAGCTTGGGGTCCCGGGTGCTGTTTACCGCCACAACCTCCACTTCCGGATGGTCCAGGGATGCCCGGAGGCAGGCCCGGCCGATCCTTCCATACCCGTTGATGCCTAATCGTACTGTCATGCAAATCCTCTCCTTTTGAGTGTTGTATATTGTCTGCCCGCAGGCAGGGTAACCCTATGATAACTATTGTTTTCCCGGTGAACTTATACCAGAATCCCCCGGGCGGCCCCCTCATCGGTGACCAGGACCTGCCGGGGCCGGTTCTTCAGGGCCGCGCCCAGGGCCAGGGATTTGCTCCCTCCGCCGGCCACGGCGATGGAAAGGTTCAGGCGGGGCATATCGGAAAACTCCAGGCCCAAACCGGGTACACCGGCCACCACTTCCCCTCTATCGTTGAAGTAATGGCCCAGGGCTTCCGCCACGGCCCCCCGGGTTAGAATCTCCCCCGCCTGGTCGGGGGACAGGCCCCGCCTCTTGACCATGCTGTCGGCCCGGGCCACCCCGAAGAGCAGGATGTCAGCCCCCCGAATGATGCGCAGGACCTCCTGTATGCGGACGTCCAGCAGCAGGGCCTTCAGGGCTTCCGGGTCCAGGTTTTCCTGGATGTGGAGCAGCCTGTAGGCCCCCCCCAGGTTCTCCGCCAACCGGGCGGCGATGGTATTGGCCTGGATTTCCACCTTTTCCCCGAGTCCCCCCCGGGCCGGGACCACGGTAACCCTGGGGAAATGACCGGAAACCGCCTGGCTTACCCCGGCCAGGGTCCAGCCCCCGGTGACGGCGATGGTGGAGTCCTCCTGTAAATTTTCCCGGATATAGCGGGCCGCGGCCCGGCCCATATCCAGGGTGACGGCGTCGTCGCTGTCGCTGTCCCCCGGCACGATGATGACCCGGTAAAGCCCCAGGCGGGCCGCCAGGTTCTCTTCCAGGTAGGTGAGGCCCAGGGCTTCCCGCACATAGGGCTGCATCTCCTGGAGGAGGGACACCCCCTTTTCCGTCAGGTAAACCCCTTCCCCCCGGGCTTCGATGAGCCCCAGCTTGCGCAGGAAATCCAACTCCCGGCGCATCCGGCGCTCATTCTGGGAAAGTTTCAGGGAAAGGCTGCGGCGTCCCAGGGGCTGAAAGGAGTGGATGACCCGCAGGATGTCGTAGCGCTGCTTGAGGAGCAGGGTGGCCTCGGGTATGATTCTGTTCATCAGGTCCAGGGAATGCTTCATGGGCTGCCCTCCCGGTGCGGCCTTCGTTTCTGGGACTTTTTTGTACCCACTAACAGCCTTTTTGTCCCACCGCGGCCAAAAAAATATGTCGCAAATATGCCTTCGCTTCAATGGTACCACCCGTACCCGGGAATGTCAACGATTAATTCGAGCCTTGGGGGGATTTTTCCCGATACGTCCTCCAGGCTCCCGGGAGGTCCTCAATGCCGCTTCCTGCGGCTGGATGCCGGAATTTTCATCTCTTCCCGGTATTTGGTCACGGTGCGGCGGGAGATGAAGATGTTGTTGGCCGCCAGCAGGTCCGCCAGTTTCTGGTCGCTCAAGGGCTTCCGGGCGTTTTCCTCCTCGATGAGCTCCTTCAGGAAATCCTTGATGCTGGAGGAAGCAACAGAGCCGCCGCCGGGGGTGTCCACCCCGCTGGAGAAGAAGAACTTCAGGGGGAATATGCCCCGGGGGGTTTGGACATACTTGTTGGCCGTGGCCCGGCTGACGGTGGATTCATGAATCCCCAACCGGTCGGCGATGTCCCGCAGGGTCAGGGGCCTCAGGCAGCGAATCCCCTTTGCAAAGAACTGGGATTGGGCCGTGACAATCTGGTCCATGACCCGGTAGAGGGTCAAGCGGCGCTGCTCGATGCTCTTGATGAGCCACAGGGCCGAATCCAGCCGCTTCTTGATGAAGGTGGAAATGGCATTTTCATCCTTCCGCTTCAGCATGCTGCGGTAGTAGGCATTGATAGTCAGGCGGGGAAGCAGGGTATCGTTGACGATGATGACATAGTCGTCCTTTACCTTTTCCACCACCAGGTCCGGCAGGATGTAGCGGGTCTCCCGGCCGCCGCCGAAGGAGCAGCCCGGTTTGGGGTCCAGGGAGCGAAGGAAGTCCACGATCTTCTGGATGCGGGCCGGGTCCTCTCCCAGGGCCTGGGCAATGTCCCGGAGACGGTTGTCCGCCACCTGGGACAGGTATTCCTGGATGACCACCTCTGTCAGGGGGTCAGAGTCTTCCCTCTCCCGGAGCTGCAAAAGGAGGCATTCCTTGACGGAGCGGGCCCCCACCCCTGCAGGGTCAAAGCCCTGGATGATGGCAAGGGCCTTGTCCACAACGTCCGCGGAAACTCCCAGAAGGCGGCTGAATTCATCCAGGTCCCCCTTCAGGTAACCGTTTTCATCGATATTGCCCACGATAAACTCGCCCACCAGGTATTCCTGGGGTGACAGGGGGATCATGCCCAGCTGCAGCAGCAGGTGTTCCTGCAGGGAAAGGGTATTGGGAACATAGTTTTCGTAGTTGTTCTCTTCTTCCCCTTTTCGCACGTAGGGCTTTTCGCCTTCAATCTGTTCCTGGAAGTACTCCTCCCAATCGACGCCCTTCTCCTTTTCGGGTTCCTGGCCCTCCGCTTCCGCCTTTTCTTCCTTTGCCTCCCCTTCTTCCTCCTCCTCTGCCAGTTCCAGGACAGGGTTGATCATGAGCTCCTCCTCCAGGTACTGGGAAAGCTCCAGGGCGGAAAGCTGAAGCAGGGTGATGGCCTGCTGAAGTTCCGGGGTAATCACCAGCTTCTGTGTCTGTTCCAGTTTGATTTCATGGGCAATTTTCACCGGAAAAACCTCGCTCGCTGGATAAGTCCGCACTAATTGCTGTGCGGCCCATCGCCTTCACTAGATTAATACTTCGACATTCTCAAAAAAATTCCTGCTTTTTTTTATTTATGGCACAAGTTTTGCAACAATCTGCCTCAGCTTGCGGAAGCGGTGATTGACTCCCGACTTGGTCAGGGGCGGGTTCAGCATGGCCCCCAGCTCCTTCAAGGTAGCCTCCGGGTGGGCCAGGCGGAGCTTTGCCAGGGGCCTGAGGCTGGCGGGAAGTCGTTCCAGTCCAATGGTGGCCTCAATGAGTTTGATGTCCTCCAGCTGCTGCAGGGCCGCATCCACCGTCTTGTTCAGGTTGGCCGTCTCGAAGTTAACCAGCCGGTTGATGCGGTTCCGCATATCCTTGGCCACCCGGGTGGTCTCAAAGCCCAACAGGGCTTCATGGGCACCGATGACCTGGAGGAAGGAGGCGATGGCGTCGCTGCCCTTCAGATAGACGGTATGGGACTGCTTGCGCCGGTGGGCTTTGGCCTTCAGACCCATCTCCTTCATGAGCCTGATCAGGGTGCGGGCATGCTCCTCGTAGTCCACCACCAGCTCCAGGTGATAGCCGGACCCGGGGTCCGACAGGTACCCGCCGGCCAGAAAGGCTCCCCTCAGAAAGGATTTTTTGCAGCAGCGCCGCCGGAGCAGCTTCTTGTCCAGCCCCATGAGGAAGTTACCCTGGGGGTCCAACCTGCCCAGGGTATTCAGGATATGGCGGACCTGCTCCTCCCCCCGGGCCTGGACCAGGTAGATATTGTTTTTTTTCAAACGGGTTTTCCGGCGAAAAAAAATCTCCGCGTTCATGCCGTAGAGGCTCTTGAAGAGGGAGAAGAGGCGCCGGGCCACTGCGGGGTTTTCCGTGATCACCGTCAGGGCGATCCTGCCGGAAGCCACCTGGATGCTCCCCTTCATGTGCAAAAAGGAGGCCAGCTCCGCCCGCAGGCAGCATTCCGCCTGCGGCAGGGGGGCACGGCAGAGGGAATTTTTTGCCCGGAGGGTAAAGGTGGGAGGCATGGATTCACCTTCCTTTGCTGATGGTCCGGTGAAAGGGATCCGGCGGGCTGCTGCCCCTGATCCAGATTCCTTCCCGGGCCAGATTGTCCATGATGGTCCTGGCCAGGAGGCCCGGATCGTGGCGGATCAATTCCTCACCGGCGATGAGGGGGGCTCTGATAATTTTGATCCGCTTGTCCCTGATCTTTTCCACGTCGGGGATTACCAGTTCCGCCCCTTCCTCCCGGTAGCGTTCCGTCAGCTCCCGGGGGATGTCCCGGGCCTCATTGACGACGAAGTAGTTGATGACGCCCTTCCCCAGGTACCTCTCCAGGGCTTCCAGGTGTTGGGCCGCTGTAAACCCGGCGGTCTCCCCGGGTTGGGTCATGACGTTGCACACGTAATATTTTCTGGCCCGGGAGCGGGCGATGGCTTTCTTGACCTCCGGGACCAGCAGGTTGGGGATGACGCTGGTGAAGAGGCTGCCGGGGCCCAGGATGATGGCATCGGCATGGGCCAGGGCCTGCAGGACTTCCGGCAGGGCGCGACTGCCGGGAGGGGAGAGGGCCACCCGCTTGATGGGCCCCCGGGCGTGGGCGATGTTGGACTGGCCCCGCAGGAGGGCGCCGTCCTCCAGTTCCGCCTCCAGGGTGACGGCCTCCAGGGTGACGGGCAGGACCTGCCCCCGGACGGCCAGCACCTTGCTGAACTCCTTGATGGCCTCTTTGAAGCCCATCTGCTCGCTCATGGCGGCGATGAAGAGGTTGCCGAAATTGTGGCCCTCCAGCTCCCCGGAGGAGAAGCGGGGCTGGAAGAGGCGCTCCATGACGGGTTCCGTGTCGGCCAGGGCCAGGAGGCAGTTGCGGATATCCCCCGGGGGCAGGATGCCCATATCCCCCCGGAGGCGGCCGGAGCTGCCCCCGTCGTCGCAGACGTTGACCACGGCGGTGATGTTGGCGGTGGACTCCTTCAAACCTCTCAGGAGGACGGAAAGGCCCGTACCGCCGCCGATGACCACCAGGTGGGGGCCCCGCTGCAGGAGGCGGCGGCGGTGCAGGAGGTCCACCACCCGCCCCTCTTCGTGGGGAAGGAAAAGGCCCAGCACCGAAAGGGACAGGTTCCGCCCCCCCAGGTACAGGAGGGCCAGGCCTGCCCCCACCAGAAGCAGCCCTCCCTGCAGGGGAGTGGTGCCCGTGAGCCGGTGAAAGTAGGTGAGGGCGTCGTACCCCCACCGCCAGACATGCCCGGGCCCCAGGGCCAGGACAGCCCCCATGAGGGTGAGGAACCCCCCCGCCAGGAAGGTTAAAACCCAGCGCTTGACGCCGATGCCGGGATAAAGCCATTTATTGATTCTGCCCATGAGAGCCTCCTAGGACTTCGCGATGTCCCGGTGTTCCACCGTGACCTGGTACCCTTTGGTGGAGGCGAAATCCGCCAGCTTCTCGCCGATGACCACGGAGCGGTGCTGGCCTCCGGTACAGCCCACCGCTACCACCAGCTGGGATTTCCCTTCCTTGATATAGCAGGGTAGGAGAAAATCCAGCAAATCCCGGGTCTTCTTCATAAATTTGCCGGTGATGCTCCACTGGTTCACGTATTTCTGCACATCCGGGTCCCGGCCTGTCAGGGGCTGGAGGGAGGGGACATAATGGGGATTGGGGAGAAAGCGGACATCCAGGACCAGGTCTGCATCCAGGGGCAGGCCGTATTTGAACCCGAAGGAAACCACGGTGACCAGGATGTTTCCTTTAATTCTATGCTGGGAAAAGTGTTTTGTTATCTCTTTTTTTAATTCCTGGGGAGAAAAATTGCTGGTATCGATAATCTTGTGGGCGTTGCCCCGGATTTCTTCCAGGAGGCGCCGCTCCCTGCGGATCCCCTCGGTGATGCTGCCGTGGGAGGCCAGGGGATGGCGGCGGCGGGTTTCCTTGTAGCGGCGGATTAAACCCTCGTCCCGGGCTTCCAGGAAGAGGATTTCGTAGTG
>PWVN01000074.1 GCA_003561835.1 Syntrophomonadaceae bacterium | reverse complement strand
GAAAGAAGGGTTGTTGTAATGATTCCCGATTCTCGGGTCCAGGCCAACACCTTCAATGACCTGCCTGGTATCAAGCGCCCTTACCTCCGCGTAGGAATCGAGTTCGTTAAAGAAGGCCACTCTCATGGCTAGATATGAATTTGCAAAGAGTTTGATTGCCTCTGCTTCCGTGGACCTTGTGAACAATACGGGTATATCCCCTTTAAGGGCTCCTTCAACCAGCAGTTCTGCAAACCTCTCCGCTCGTTTTGACTGTTCGCCGACGACAATCCTTGTGGGATAAAGATTATCGTAGAGGGCTTTCCCTTCTCTGAGAAACTCCGGTGAAAATATAATATTGTCGGCATTAAATTCTTCCCTTATTCTTTCCGTATACCCTACCGGAACGGTGGATTTGATGACAATCACCGCATCCGGGTTGAGGGAGAGGGATTCAGCAATCACCGCTTCAACAGTGCTCGTATTGAAATAGTTTTTAACCGGGTCATAATCCGTCGGTGTGGCGACAATCACATACTTCGCGTCTTTGTAGAAGTTGACTCTGTCGGTGGTTACCGTTAGACGGAGATCCTTGGTCCTTAAGAACTCTTCAATCTCTTTGTCTTTAATGGGCGATTCTTTGCGGTGCAGCATGTCCACCTTTTCCTGAGTGGTCGTTAAAGCGGTCACTTCATTGTGTTGCGCCAACAGCACCGCAATGGACAGGCCAACATATCCGATTCCTGCTACAGCGATTTTCATATACATTACACCCCTTCTCCATTTGAATAAAACAGAACCATTGTCCGGATACCCCTCTCCACATAGTTTGCTCACCTACAAGGATAAGGCATATTGAAGCCGACTGCAATGGCTTTTCTCCCTATAGGGTTTGGGAATTTCAAGACATAAATCCCTTTTGACCCTCTTTATTTATCCCAGGGGGAACTCGGTCCGGTATTCCTCCTCCCGGCCCAAAGACTTCGAATCCTGGGAAAATTTTCGGTACGGGATCAGCATCTTCTCCCCCGCCCCGTTTCCGTAAACTATTTCCCCCCTGGTCCCGGCAGCCTGGCCGGAGAGATCCAGGAGGCGGTTCAGCCAATCCATCCAGCTGGTCAATTCCTCCAAAGGCGAGTATGTGATCCGCTCCCTCGCCCTCGGGCTGGAAAAATCGGCATGGCCCACCAGCACCAGATGGTCCATGGCCCGGGTGGCGGCCACGTAAAAGAGCCTCTTCTTCTCGGCAATCAGCTTGTCCCGGAGCCTCCGTTTGATGATGCGCTTGCTCAAAATGGGCTCCGACTCCCACTCTTCCTCGGGATTTGGGGCATTTACCCCGATCTCCACCGCCTCCTGCCGCTCAAACCCCTCGGGGGTAACCTTCAGGGTGAAGGGCACCTGGCCCATTTGCATGGCCTCCCGGGCCCCCAGGTTGAAGAAGGCCCCCATATCCGGCACAAAAACCAGGGGAAATTCCAGCCCTTTGGACTGGTGCACCGTCATGATCTGCACCGCCCCACCCAGGCTGATATCGATGTCCGCTTCCCCCTCTTCCTCGATATAATCGATGCGGTTCTGCAGCCATTCGCTGAAGTCCTCCAGGTCGCTCCCTTCCTCCAGGGCCTTCTGGCGGGCGCTTTCCAGCAGCTTTTCCACATTGGAGAGGGCCTGCTCCCCCCGGGAACCCCGGCTGAGGCTCCCATAGTAGCCCCCTTCGTGGAGCAGCAGCCTGAGAAAATCCACCAGGGGCAGGCGCCCGGCCAGGCCCTGCCACCTCTCCAGGTTCCGGGCGGCCCTCTGCACCGCCTGGGCGTCCCGGGAAGAAACGTTTACTTCCGCCAGGGCCTTCGGGTCCCGGGCCGCAGCCAGCAGCCGGGCGAAGAAGGAAGGCCCCCCCGGCAGCCGGGACAGCATAAAGATGCCCTCGTCGGAAAGGTGCCCGGCAGGGGAACGCAAAAAGGCCACCAGGGACCTGTCATCCGACGGGTGGGTCAGCAGCTGGATCAGGTTTCCCAGGTCCACAATTTCCTGGCGCTGAAAAAACCCCCGGCCCCGGACCACGGTAAAATCTATGCGGTGCAGGCGCAGGGCCTCCTCGTAGGTCTTGAGCATGGTCCTGCGGTTCAAGAGGATGGCCACGGCGGGCTTGCCCTTTTGGGCGCAGTCCCGCACATGGCGGTATATCTCCTCCTCGCCCAGAAATACTTCCTGGATTTTCTCCACAATCAGCAAGGCTTCCTTGAAGTGCTGGCTGATCTCCGCCGCTGCCTCCCTGGAGGTGCCCTGGGGGTCATCCTGCCGGGATGAGGGCTCTCCCTCCGGCCCCCCGCCGCTAGCGTCCTCCTTGTCCACCAGCAGGAGCTCCACGCTCCCTCCCCTTTTGTTGCCGGCGCACACCAGCCTCTGGGGCCTGGCCTCATAGTCCTCATAGACTGCCCGGGACAGCAAATCCTGAAAGAACAGGTTGAAGAAGTTAATGGGCACTCCCGCAGAACGGAAGTTGTCGCAAAAGACGATCTCTCCCCCCCGGGCCCTTTCCGGGTCGGCAATTTTTTCGGAAAACTCTTCCCGGTAATCCCTTTCCCTTCCCAATTGCAGGTCAAAGGGCTGCAGGTGGTGGCCGCCCCTGCGGTTGGCCCTTTGCAGTTCCTGCCGCACCCGGGCAAAGAGGCTCACATCCCCTCCCCGGAAGGCATAGATGGCCTGTTTTTCATCCCCGACGATGAAGAGTTTGGGGTTTAGCACCGATTCTGTGTCATCGGCAGCAATTTTCCGGATGATGTTCCACTGGAGGTCGTTGGTATCCTGGAATTCGTCCACCATGATATAGAGGAACCGCTGCTGCAGCTCGTCCAGGACATGGCCGTGCTTTTCGGAGGAAAGGAGCCCCAGGACCTTCAGCTGCAGGTCCTGGAAATCCAGGTAGTTCTCCGCGGCCTTATCCTCCTGGTAGGCATCCAGGGCCTCCCGGGCCAGGCGGGCCAGGGCCTTAAGCAGCTCAAAACCGCCCTCCTCATGGCTTACGGTGATGCCAAATTCCTCAATATTGAAGGCCCTGAGGAGGTAGCGCAGGGTCAGGAAGACCCCTTTCAGGTCCAGGTAGGCCTGCCCCTCCCAGGCTCTGGAGGGTTTGGTAAGGCGGACATTGTACAAAATATCCCCCTTCAGCTCCACCAGCCTGGCGGCGTCGACGCTCCCCCCGGCAGCGGGTTTCAGTTCCTCGCAGAAAGCGGGGAGCAGCTCCAGGAGCATGTCCCGCTTGCGGCTTAAAGCCGTATAATCGTGGGGAACCCGGGCCTTAAGTTCCTCGAGCTGCGCCAGGCACACATCCAGGCTTTTCCCCCGGTACAGCTTCCAGGCCATCTCCCTCAAGATGCAGTCCCGGTACTTCTCCAGGCGCTCCAGGTAAGCGGGGAACTCCAGGCGGCCGAAGCCCTCCAGCCAGGGGCCCAGGTCCTCCCGCTTCTGGATGATATCGAAGATGGCGCCGGCGATGGCCCCCCGGGTCAGCTCCTCGCTTAGAACGTGGATATCCCGCTGGTCCTTCTGGGCGGCCCTCTCCTTGAGGAGGCGGTTGATGCTGCGGCGCAGGAAAAAGACCTTCTCCGTCTCGTCCAGCACGCGGAAATAGGGGTCGATATCGGCCTCGATGGGGTACTCCCGCAGGAGGGCCGCACAAAAGGAGTGGAAGGTGCTGATGTAATTGTTGAAGAAGTTATCCTTTAACTTCTGGAAGTGGGGTTCTCCCCCCTTTTCCAGCTCCCCTTCCACTGCAGCATAGATGCGCTCCTTCATCTCCACCGCAGCCTTATCCGTAAAGGTTAAGACCAGCAGCCGGTCCAGAAAATGCCCCTCCCGGGAGAGGATCTTCACGATCCTCCGGGTCAGGACTTCCGTCTTGCCCGTGCCGGCCCCGGCCGTTACGGCCAGGTTCCGCCGGTAATCCGTTGCCAGATACTGGTGCAGGGTGGGATAAAATCGGGTGGCCATCAGACACGCTCCTTGCTGCCGCCTTCTCGGGCAGTTCTTGGGTCAATTGGGACCCTTCAAGCCCGGGCCCTGGAAACCCGGACATCCATTTCCATAATCTCAAAAAATTTCCCGGACCAGGTGGAACTCTTCCTCCCCGGCCTCCTGCTCCTGCAGCAGCTTCCTCATTTTCTCCAGGCGCAGCTGGTCCTTGCGGCACAGCCGGCCGAAGGAACAGTTCCGGCAGCTTTGCTCCGCCGCGAAGCAGAGAGGCAGGTGGAAGACGCCCCGCTGCATGAGGCGGTACAGCCGCAGGATATGGGCCTGAACCTGCTCCAGGGGCTCAAGAAACTCCTCCTCCTCCAGGAAGCCCGTAGGGCTGCCGGAAAAGACCGGGACCTGGGGAGAGGTGCTGTCCCTCCGCTTGGCCCGGATGCTGCTTGAGGCAAAGTAACCGCTTCGCCTGATGCTCCGGGCGGTTTTCACCTGATAGTACCCCGCCCCGGCCACCGGCCCCGGCAGGGTGCCCTCCTCAAAGGCCTGCCGGCAGAGGAGGGCGGCCAGAGGCAGGTCGAACCGCAGGCCCCGGTTGATGCGGGCCGTGTTCCCGTCACCGACCAGGGTGTACAGGAAAGCCAGGACTTTTCCCGTTTCGCCGGCCCGGTCCACCCGGTCCACCTGGACCCGGACCTCCAGTTCGCCGCCGCCCGGCGCCAGCACTCCCTTCAGGGAGCTCTTAACGGGGGTTAGAAAATCGGGGCCTTCCGCCTCATACTGCAGGAAGGCCTTCAGGAGCCCCCGCCGCCTGGGGGTTTCCTCCCCCAGGCCGGCAGCCAGGCTCTTCAGGAAGCGGGTCTGGAAGGCATCCAGGCCCTGCTCTTCCTGCTCCTTCTGATGGGCCGCCACTGACTCCAGGAAGCGGTCTTCCGCATCGGCCGGCACTCCCCCGGCCCGGCAGGCCGCCTCCGTGTATCCCTGCAGGAGGGCCCTGACCAGAACCCCGGCCTCCGTGGTGTCCGGGTTATAATCCGGCCTCTGCCGCAGGTGAAGGATATCATCAAAGAAGTAGCGCAGGGGACAGGCGGCGTAGCGCTCCAGGTCCTGGGGGGTGAACCGCATCTTCCGGATTTCCGCCGCCAGCAGCTCCCGGGCAGGAAAAACCCTCTGCCCCGGGGAAAAGAGCCCGTCATACTCGGAAAAGCGGGAGCCCAGGGTCAACCCGTCATAGCGCAGGACTTCCAGGATATGGTCCTGGTATTCCGGGTCCGCCTCCCGGAGTTCCTTCAGGAGGGGGGCTGCCTGCAGGTAATCCCGGTCCACCTTCCTGCCTATGAAGGACAGCTTCTCCCTGAGGCTGTACAGACCCGCCTCACCACCGGCCCCCTTATCCTCCAGGCTCCCTGCCCCTCCCCCCGGCAGGCATTTCTCCACTTCCCGGATAAAGGGCGATGCAGCCAGCCTCTTACCGTTATCCGAGAGGGGGCGGCTTAAATACAGGGTACCTGTGGTGGAACGGACCAGGTGGTAAAAATCCTTTCGCCCGTGGTCCACCCGGGTGCAGCTCTGGCCCAGGGCCAGCCCGTCCCTCTTGGGCTCGAGAAAATTGAACTCTTCCACGGCAGGGAACTCCCCGTCCACCAGGCCGCAGACAAAGGTGTGCTGCCAGGGTTCGTACTGCCCCCAACCTGCAGGCTGGACCCTAACCCCCGCTTCCCTGCCGGTGTCCTCCTTCAGGAAGGCCTCCTCCAGCAGGCGGGAAAAATGCCGGGCCAGTTCCGGGAAGGACGGGGCCCCTCCGGGCAACCCGGCAGAGGGAAACAGCTGCATCTCCCCCAGGAGGTGCTGCACCCGCTTCAGGATGACTGCATCCCTTGGCCCTACTCCGGTCCCGGTATCTCCCCTGAGGTTTTCCCCAACCTCGAAGCGCTGCAAAAGCCTCCGCAGAATCCTGACAAAATCTTCCTCCTTAAGCCGTGCCGGCCAGCAGGTGAGGGCCGCCTCCGCCCGCTGAGCCAGGTAGGACTGGAGCAAGCAGCGGGCCAGTTGTGCCTCCAGATCCCCCGGGTCTTCCCCGAAGAACCCCTTCAGGTAGCGTTTGGCCACCTCCAGGGGCGGTACGCCCGGCAGGGGATTCACCGCCAGGTAGGACTCCCGGCGCAGCGTCTTCAGGTAGGCGAAATCCAGGCTGTATTGGCCGGGTTTGATCCGGGCCAGCCCTTCTTCCCCCAGCATTTCTACACCGCAGGAGGCCTGGTAAGCCACCAGCTTTTCGGGGGTCACTTCCTCCCGGAAGCGGACATAGGGAGAGGATAGGATCTTTTCTCGTGCAGGGAAGGGGTTGGCATTTACTCCCTGGCTGACCAGCTGCCGGATAACCCGGGCCAGAGGGAAGCGCAGGAGGGGAAGGCCCAGGTCCGGGGTGTAGGGCAGGCCGTACTCGGGGAACACCTCCCCGACGATGAGGGTGTAGAGGTCATAGGCGGGGGCCACCAACCGCACTTCTCCAAGGGGAGTCCCCGCCGCCGCCAGTTCCCGGATGCGGCGGGCGATGGAGACCACTTCCTGGTGCCGACTGTTGGCCGTCGTGATGTACACCCGGCCCTTCTGCCCTTCCGCAGGGGCAGCGGCTCCCGCCCCCGGGCCGAAGAGATGGTTGGCCAGGGCGGTGAAATAAGGGGAGGACTGGGAGGGCAGCCGGTGGTGAGGCGTGCCCTGGCCCTTCAAGGCCTCCAGCAGGGGCGCAGCCGTCCTCCCGATGCGCATAGCCTGCTCCGAGGCCTTCTCCTCCTGAAGGAGAAGAAGGCTCGCCCGGGGCAGGGAGGCAAACACATGCCGGATAAAGGCTGCTTCCACCGGGGTGAAATAGTGAAACCCGAGAAAGACGACCCTCTCCCCCCCTTGCAGGCCCAGGCATTGGTGCATGCCGCCCTCTTCCGCCTCCTGCAGAAAGGCCTTAAGGCCGCTCCGCAAGTCATGGCCGTAGCCGGGCAGCCTTCTCTCATACTCCCGGTAGATTTTGATCAGATCCCGTTCCTTGAAGGAGAGGCCGTCTCCCCTAAGCCCCTCAAGGGCCTGTCCCAGGTCCTCCAGGGTGGTGCCGCGGAAGTGGGTAAAGAAGTCGGCCAGGGCCCGGACATAGCTGTGCCGGAATTTTTCCATCTTCAGATAGGGGACCCGGCTGTCGGTGAGGATGAGGTTGAGGATGGTTTCCACCAGGGAGGGGGAGACCAGGCCCCGTCCCGTGCGGGACCTGCTGTAAGAGGAGAGGAGCTCCGGTATCGTGGCCGCCCGGCCCGGCAGGTAGGGAAAGGCCCGAGCCACGTGGTCTTTATCTTCGTATTCCGGAAGGATCACGGTGCAGGGTGCCGAACCCAGCCAGTCCCCCCGGTGCCGGTGAAAATCAGGCCAGGCTGCTGCTTGATAGACTGCTTTTTCTGTCACTTAAAATCACCGCCGCATGCAATTGTTGTGTACTTTTTCCCTGTAAAACCCCCTTGCAGGGTGGGTGAGATTACAGGTAATAACCGATTTTTCTATAGATTTTTCTGTTATCTTAGAAATATTTTACACTTTTTATCGGGAAAAAACAAGCAACACAATG
>PWVN01000033.1 GCA_003561835.1 Syntrophomonadaceae bacterium | reverse complement strand
TCTTCGCCACCATCCCCAAGCCTATGGGGACGGGGGCCTTCATGGGGAAAGCCCTGGACGACCGGGTGGGCTGCTGCCTGCTGGCAGAGCTCCTCAAGGAGGATCTGCCCCTCTCCCTGCACGTTGCCTTCACCGTCCAGGAGGAGGTGGGGCTGCGGGGAGCCGCTGTGGCGGCCTACAGGATCAGGCCGGACCTGGCCCTGGTCCTGGAGACCACGGCAGCGGCGGATGTGGCGGACAACCCGGAGCACCTCCAGTCCACCGTCCTGGGGCAGGGCCCGGCCCTGACTCTCATGGACAGCTCTTTCTTCTCCCACAAGAAGGTGCTGGATTTTATGGTGAAGACGGCGGAAGAAGCCCGGATCCCCTACCAGTTCCGCCGCTTCACGGCGGCGGGGACGGACGCGGGGAGAATCAGCATCACCGGCAGCGGCATCCCGGCAGGGGTTATTTCTGTCCCCTGCAGGTATCTGCACGGGCCCCGCTCCCTCATCGACCTCAGGGATATGGAGAGGGCGGGGGAACTCTTACGGGCGCTTTTGAAATCACTGGCCAAAGGGGGGCTTGAACTATGCTGAAGCTGATAAAGAACCTATCGGAAGCCTACGGGCCGTCGGGGCGGGAGGAGGAGGTCCGCTCCCTTATCCAAGAGGAGCTTAAGGGAAAAAACCTGGAGGTCTTCACCGACGCCCTGGGGAACCTGGTGGCCGTCAAGGAGGGAAGGGGGAAAAAGATCATGGTGGCCGCCCACATGGACGAGGTGGGCCTCATGGTCACCCATGTGGACGAGGAAGGCTTCCTGCGCTTTGCCAACATCGGCGGCCTGCAGCCCGCCTCCATCCTGGGCCGGTGCTTCCTCCTGCCCGGTGGGGTGAAGGCCACTGCCGGGGTGGAAAAACCCGAGGACTTGAAGGATTTGAGCTTCAAGAAGATGTACCTGGATATTGGCGCCCGGGACAAGGGGGAGGCCCTGGGCCAGGTGGGCATCGGCTCCGTGGCCGTCTTCGAAGCCGCCTTCACCCCCGTCGGCGGCCGTTACTCGGGCAAGGCCATGGATGACCGCATCGGCTGCGCTCTCCTCCTGGCGGCCATGGAAGAGGTCCGCACGGATAACGAGATCTACTTCGTCTTTACCGTCCAGGAGGAGGTGGGCCTTCGGGGGGCCAGGACTTCCGCCTACCGGCTGAACCCCGACATCGGCCTGGCGGTGGACGTGACCCGCTCGGGGGATACCCCGGAGGCCCCCAGGATGGCGGTTTCCCTGGGGAAGGGCCCCACCGTCAAGGTCAAGGACAACTCCATCATCGCCCACCCCCGGGTCAAGGAGCGGATGATGGCCGTGGCGGAAGGGGAAGGGATCCCCTACCAGCCGGAAGTGCTGGAGCGGGGCGGTACCGATGCCGGGGCCATCCACATCACCCGGGAAGGGATCCCCTCCGGGGTCATGTCCATCCCCTGCCGCTACATCCATACGGCAGCGGAGATGGTGGATGCCGGGGATGTGGAATACGGCCGCCGCTTTCTGACGGCCCTCCTGGAGGATTCCTGGTCATAAGCGGCAGGCTGTGGCACGCCCCCGGCGTGCCTTTTTTTGTGGGGAAGACCTCCGTAGGGGGCAAAAAAAAGCGAACAGATGTACTTCCCCTCTAGGCCCTTCTGGGTTATAATGATGGTAAATATTGCCTAGCGGGGAGGGGTTGAGATGGAGGACCTGAAGTACCTGGTGGGGCTGAGCCTGGTCCCGGGGCTGGGCCCCAAAAGCTATGATGCCCTGATCCGGGCCTTCGGCAGCCCGAAGGAGGCCTGGCAGGCCCCGGAAGAGGCCCTGGCGTCCCTTTCGGGGCTTAAGGAGACATTGAAGAAGGATATTTTGACGACGAGGAGGGCCCTGTCTTTGGACCGGGAATGGCACAGGGTTACAAAGCAGGGGGTCCGGGTCTTGAGCCGGGAAGACCCCCTCTACCCGCCCCTTCTGAAGAACATCTACGACCCTCCCTTCCTTCTTTATGCCCGGGGGAAGGGGGTCGACTGGGGGCGCCCCTGGGTGGCCCTGGTGGGCTCGCGGAAGATGACGGCCTACGGCCGGGAGATGGCCCTGTGGCTGGGCCGGGAACTGGCCCTTAGGGGCATCGGGGTGGTCAGCGGCATGGCCCGGGGCATCGATACCTGGGCCCACAGGGGGGCCCTGAAGGGGGGCGGGGAGACGGCGGCGGTCCTGGGCTCGGGGCTTTGCTGCTGCTACCCCCCGGAAAACCGGGGGCTGCAGCAGGAGATCTGTAGGCAGGGCCTGGTGCTCTCGGAATTCCCCCTGCTGACGGGGCCGAAACCCCAGCACTTTCCCCTGCGGAACCGGATCATCAGCGGCATCTCCCTGGGGACGGTGGTGGTGGAGGCGGCGGAGAAAAGCGGCGCCCTGATCACCGCCGACCAGGCCCTGGAGCAGGGCCGGGAGGTCTTTGCCCTTCCCGGCCCCGTCACCAGCCCCGCCAGCCGGGGGTGCCACAATCTGATCAAGCAGGGGGCCAAGCTGGTCCAGGACGTGGAGGACCTGCTGGAAGAGCTGGCCCTTCCCGGGCCGGGGGAGCAGAGCCACCCGGCAGGGGAGGCCGGGCCGGCGGACTTAAGCCCCGATGAGCAAAGGCTTTTGGAGGTTATCCCCTATCATCCCTGCCCGGGAGACCGGCTGGCGGCGGAAAGCGGCCTTCCCGCCGCCCGGGCAAAAGCGGCTTTGACAATCCTGGAAATAAAGGGTATGATTGCTCAGGAAGCAGGGAATTTATTCTTGAGAATAAAATAAGATGGTAAGGTAAGACTGCCACATAGGAGGGGGTTTGGAGGTTGTCAAAGAAGCTGGTCATCGTGGAATCGCCGACCAAGGCAAAAACGCTGAAGCGCTACCTGGGGCGGGACTATACCGTAAAGGCCTCCGTGGGCCACGTCATCGACCTGCCCAAAAGCCAGTTCGGTATCGACATCGACAACGATTTTAAGCCGAAGTACATCACCATCCGCGGCAAGGGCGATATCCTGAAGGAACTGCGGAAAGCCGGCAAAAAGGCGGATAAGATATACCTGGCGGCGGACCCGGACCGGGAGGGGGAGGCCATCTGCTGGCATCTCTCCCAGGCCCTGGACTTAAACTGCGGTTCCGACTGCCGGGTGGAGTTCAACGAGATCACCAAAGAGGCGGTGAAGAAAGCCTTTCAAAGCCCCCGGGCCATCGACGAGGACCGGGTCAATGCCCAGCAGGCCCGGCGGATCCTGGACCGGGTGGTGGGCTACAAGATCAGCCCCCTGCTGTGGAAGAACGTCAAGAAGGGCTTGAGCGCCGGGCGGGTCCAGTCGGTGGCCCTGCGCCTCATCTGCGAGCGGGAAGAGGAAATCAAGGCCTTTGAGCCGGAGGAGTACTGGAGCCTTACGGCCGCCTTGACCCCGGACTTCAAAAAGAATTCCTTCGAGGCAAAGTTCATCGGGAAAAGCAAAAAAAAGATTTCTCTGGGTTCGGAGGAGGAGGTCAAGAACATCCTCAAGGATGTGGAGGGGGCGGAGTTTAACGTCCTCGCGGTGGAAAAGAAGCAGAAGAAGCGCTACCCGGCGCCGCCCTTTTCCACCAGCAGCCTGCAGCAGGAGGCGGCCCGGAAGCTGGGCTTCCCCCCGGGCAAGACCATGCGGGTGGCCCAGCAGCTCTACGAGGGGATCGCCCTGGAGAGGAAAAAGCCCGCCGGCCTCATCACCTATATGCGAACGGATGCCCTGCGGGTGTCGGAAGAGTCCCTCCGGGAGGTCCGGGCCTATATCCGCGACGAGGTGGGGAAGGCCTACCTGCCGGCCAAACCCCGCTACTACCGGTCCAAGAAGGGGGCCCAGGAGGCCCACGAGGCCGTCCGGCCCACCTCCACCCTGCGCACCCCGGATAAAATCAAGGAGTATCTCGGCCGGGACCAGTTCAAGCTCTACAAGCTCATCTGGGACCGCTTCGTGGCCAGCCAGATGGAATCGGCCCTTCTGGATACCGTCAAGGTGGAGATTAAGGGGGGGGCCTATGACTTTCGGGCCACAGGCTCCACCATCCGGTTCCCCGGCTTCATGACCCTCTACATCGAGGGGGAGGACACGGAAAAGACGGGGAACGGCGGCCGGCTGCCGGAACTTACCCCCGGCCAGGTTTTAAAACTTTTGGAGCTGCTGCCAAAACAGCACTTCACCCAGCCTCCGCCCCGCTACTCCGAGGCCATGCTGGTCAAGACCCTGGAAGAAAAGGGCATCGGGCGGCCCAGCACCTATGCCAGCATCCTGGGCACCATCATGCAGCGGGGTTACGTGGTCCGGGATAAGCGGCTCCTTTTGCCTACGGAACTGGGCTTCATCGTGGTAAACCTCCTGAAAGAATATTTTCAGGGCATCATGGACGTGGACTTCACGGCCCAGATGGAGGAAAAGCTGGACCAGGTGGAAGAGGGCCGTTATCCCTGGTTGAGCCTGCTGCAGGAGTTTTACGGCCCCTTCGCCCAACAGGTAGAGCGGGCGGAAGAGCAGATGGGCCGGGTGGAGATGAAGGACGAGGAATCCGAGGAGGAATGCCCCAAGTGCGGGCGGAAGCTGGTCTACAAACTGGGGCGCTTCGGCAAGTTTTTGGCCTGCCCCGGCTTCCCCGAGTGCCGCTTCACCAAGCCCATCCTGAAGGAGGCGGGCATCGACTGCCCCACATGCGGCAAGCCGGTGGTCCAGCGGAAAACCAGGCGGGGCCGGATCTTCTACGGCTGCAGCGGGGACCCGGAATGCCAGTTCACCAGCTGGGATAAGCCCAGCCCGGAAACCTGCCAAAGCTGCGGCAGCCACCTGGTGGAGAAGAGGGTCAAGAAAAAGAAGTTTCTGGAGTGCCCCAACAAGGAGTGTCCCGCCAGGAAGGAAAAGGGGCAGCGGGCCGGGAAGAAGGCGGCCCGGAGCTAGGAAAGACGGCAGGGAGGAGGCAGACGGGCATGGAAATCCTCAATATCGCCGGGGGGGGGCTGGCCGGGGCGGAGGCCGCCTGGCAGGCCGCCCGCCGGGGGGTGAAGGTCCGCCTCTACGAGATGCGGCCGGGTCAAGGGACGCCGGCCCACCGGACGGGGGACCTGGCGGAACTGGTGTGCAGCAATTCCCTGCGCTCCGACTCCCTGGAGAACGCCGTGGGGCTTTTGAAGGAGGAGATGAGGCGCCTCGATTCCCTGGTCCTGGCGGCGGCGGAGGGGCACAGGGTGCCTGCCGGTGGCGCCCTGGCCGTGGACCGGCACCGCTTTTCCCGGGAAATAACCGGGACCCTCACGGGCCATCCCCTGGTGGAGGTGGTCCGGGAGGAGGTGGCCCGGGTCCCCGGCGAAGGCCTCTGGATCCTGGCCACGGGGCCCCTGACCTCCCCGGCCCTGACCCAGTCCCTCCAGGAGGAGACGGGGAGGGACCACCTGTATTTCTACGACGCGGCGGCCCCCATCGTGGACGGGGAAACGGTGGATCCCTCCAGGGCCTTCTGGGCCTCCCGGTACGGCAAGGGGGAGGCGGACTACCTGAACTGCCCCCTGACGGAGGAGGAGTACCGGGAATTTTACCATGCCCTGACGGCGGCGGAAACCCACAAGCCCCGGGAATTCGAAGAGGAGGTCCTCTTCGAGGGCTGCATGCCCGTGGAAAGCCTGGCCCGCCGGGGGTACCAGACCCTCCTGCACGGGCCCCTGAAGCCCGTGGGCTTAACGGACCCCCGCACCGGGGCCCGGCCCTTTGCCGTGGTCCAACTGCGGAAGGAGGACCGGGAGGGGCGTCTCCTGAACCTGGTGGGCTTCCAGACCAGTTTGACCTGGCCGGAGCAGAAACGGGTCTTCTCCCTCATCCCCGCCCTCCGGGAGGCCGTCTTCCTGCGGCTGGGGGTCATGCACCGGAACACCTTCATCAACAGCCCCGCCCTCCTGGAGGCCACCTACCGGCGGCGGGGCAGGGACGACCTCTTCTTCGCCGGGCAGCTCACCGGGGTGGAGGGCTACGTGGAGTCGGCGGGCAGCGGCCTGGTGGCGGGCATCAACGCCGCCCGGCGGGCGGCGGGGAGGGAGCCCCTGGTTTTTCCCGCCGAGACGGTCCTGGGGTCCCTGGCCCGCTACATCGCCGGGGCCGCCGCCGGCGATTTCCAGCCCATGAAGGCAAATTTCGGTTTGCTGCCCCCCCTTAAGCACCGGGTGAAAAACCGGAAGCAGCGGAACAGGGAACTGGCTGAAGGCTCCCTTGCTGCCCTGGAGAGGTTTAGGGATGATTTACTGAATTTTGCGTAAAATAGCGGCCCAAAACTTGCACAAAGAACCTTCATATGTTAATATGGACAGGAAGAAGGTGCGCCGTTGCGGCATTTTCTTGCAGAATTCCTCAAATATCTGAGGGTGGAAAAAAACTATTCCGAGAAAACCGTCACCGCCTACGAAGGCGACCTCCGCCGGTTCCTGGATTTTCTCCGGTACCACAAGAGGGAGTTGGCGGATATCGACTACCTGACCCTCAGGTATTACCTGGCTGAGCTGCATGCCGAGGGCCTCCGCCGGGTGTCCATCAGCAGAAAACTGTCCGCCATCCGGACTTTTTTACGGTATTTGCACAGGGAAAAAATCCTGCTGACCAACACCTTCAGTGTTGTTTCCACCCCCCGGCAAGGCAAGAAGTTGCCGCATTTTTTATATTTCCCTGAAATGCTGGCCCTCCTCTCGGCCCCCACGGGGGATTCCCCCCTGGCGGCCCGGGACCGGGCCCTCCTGGAACTCCTCTACGCCACCGGGATCCGGGTGGGGGAACTGACGGCCCTCACCCCGGACAGCGTGGACCCGGAAAACCGGCTCCTCCTGGTCTTCGGCAAGGGGGGGAAAGAGCGGCTGGTCCCCTTCGGCAGTTTTGCCGGGGAGAGCCTGGGGGCCTACATGGAAGGGGCCCGCTGCGAACTGCTTCGCCGCAGGAAGGATGCGGACCCGGACTTCCCGGCCCTCTTCCTGAACCGCTTCGGGGGCCGCCTCTCGGAGCGGAGCGTGCGGCGCATCCTGGACAAGCATGTGCACCGGGCGGGGCTGGCCCACAAGATCAGCCCCCACGTCCTGCGCCACTCCTTTGCCACCCACCTGCTGGATGCGGGGGCGGACCTGCGGAGCGTCCAGGAACTCCTGGGACACGCCAGCGTGTCCTCCACCCAGATTTACACCCATGTGAGCCGGGAGCGGCTGCGGCAGGTTTACAACAAGGCCCATCCCAGGGCCTAAAAGGGGCGGTTTGCGGTGTTTGAAGGGACAACCATCATTGCCGTGCACAGGGAGGGCCGGGGGGCCATGGCCGGGGACGGCCAGGTGACCCTGGGCGGCAATGTCATCATGAAGCACAGGGCCCGGAAGGTGAGGAGGATTTACAGGGATCAGGTCATCGTGGGCTTCGCCGGCTCCGTGGCCGATGCCCTGACCCTCTTTGAGAAATTCGAGGAATACCTGGAGAAGTACCACGGGAACCTCCGGAAGGCGGCGGTGGAGCTGACCAAGGAGTGGCGGACGGACCGGATGCTCCGCCGGCTGGAGGCCCTGCT
>PWVN01000243.1 GCA_003561835.1 Syntrophomonadaceae bacterium | reverse complement strand
CCAGCGGCTGCGGCTGCTCCGCCGCCGTTACCTACGGCCACCTTTTGAACTGCATGGAGAAGGGGGAACTGGAGAGGATTTTGGTGGTGGCCACCGGGGCCCTGCTGTCCCCCCTGTCCTACCAGCAGAAGGAGAGCATCCCCTGCATCGCCCATGCCGTGGCTATAGAAAAGTAGGAGAGGAGAATTTTCATGCAGCAATTTATCATGGCTTTTCTGGTGGGTGGAGCCATCTGTGTCATCGGCCAGCTGCTTCTGGATGTCTTGAAGCTGACGCCCGCCCACACCACCGTAGCCCTGGTGGTGGCGGGAGCCGTTCTGGGGGCTTTGGGCCTCTATGAACCCTTGATCCAGTTTGCCGGGGCCGGGGCATCGGTGCCCATCAGCAGCTTCGGCAATGCCCTGGTGAAGGGGGCCCTCTCGGAAGCGGAGCGGACGGGGGTGGTGGGAGTTTTGACGGGAATTTTCGAGGTCACCAGCGCGGGCATCTCCGCTGCCATCATCTTTGCCTTTCTGACCGCCCTTATCTTCAAACCAAAGGGATAGGGGGCCAGAGGGGGTGGTTTCTACTGTCCCAGATGTGGGAGAAGGAGGTCGGTTCTTACTGTCCCCTTTTCCATAATATGCCTTTTGTCCTTATAAAGTGCCATTATGATGAGTAAGTTTACTTTTAGGCCTGACCCCGAAAGTAAACTTACTTGAAGTCGTAGGTTTCGGTAAGGGTTTTGAGCCGGGAGGAGAGGTCCCGGGTGAGGCTTCCCGGGGGGAAGCGCCAACGCCAGTTGCCCCCGGTGGTTCCGGGGATGTTCATGCGGGCGCTGCTGTCCAGGGCCAGCAGGTCCTGGAGGGGGATGACCACCAGGCGGGCATTGCTCCGGTAGACCCGCTGGATGAAGTACCAGCAGACCTCGTCTTCCGTCAAGTCCGAGAGGTCTTTGAACCCCCGGTATTTGTTCCTGTACCACCCCAGGGTGGTGTCGTTGTCGTGGGTACCGGTATAGACCACCGTGTCCTTCTCCGCCAGGGGCAGGCGGAATTCCTCCTCGGGTTTCTCCTCCAGGACGAACTGCATGATCTTCATTCCCGGATAGCCTAAAGCTTCCTTTAAGGCCTCCACTTCCGGCGTGATTACCCCCAAATCTTCGGCGATGATGGGGATATCCCCCAGGTGCTTCTTGATGACCCGGAAAAATTTCTCCCCCGGGCCCTTGACCCAGCGGCCCCTCTCGGCTGTCCTGTCCCCCCCCGGCACCTCCCAGTAGGCCTCAAAACCCCGGAAGTGGTCGATGCGGATGATGTCCACCAGCTCCGAGAGGGTGGCAAACCTCTCCCGCCACCAGCGGTAGTCGTCTTTGGCCATCTCCCGCCAGCGGTAGTGGGGGTTGCCCCAAAGCTGCCCCGTTTCGCTGAAGTAATCGGGGGGTACACCGGCCACCTTGACCGGGTTTCCTCCCTCATCCAGCTCGAAGAGGTGGGGGTTCACCCAGACATCGCTGCTGTCGTGGGCGACGAAGATGGGGAGGTCGCCGATGATTTTGATGCCTTTCCCATTGGCATAGTCCTTCAGGGCCCGCCACTGGGCGAAGAAGACAAACTGGAGGAATTTTTGGTAGGAGATTTCCCCCGCCAGCAGTTCCCGGTATTTTTCCAGGGCTCCTGCGTCCCGCAATGCCACGTCCCGGTCCCAGTGGACCCAGGAGCGGCCGCCGAAATGCCCTTTCAGGGCCATGAAGAAGGCATAGTCTTCCAGCCAGTCCCGGTTCCCCTGGAGAAATTTTTCGTACTCCGCCCCCTCCTCTCTCTCCCGGAAAGCAGCGAAAGCCTGCCTGAGGAGCCCTTCCTTGTAGTCCCTGACAGCCGGGTAATCCACACTGCCTTCGGGGAAGGAGGGCGCCCCCTCCAGGGAACGGTCGGGCAGCAGGCCTTCCCCTGCCAGGCCCTCCAGGTCGATCAGGAGGTGGTTGCCGGCAAAGGCGGAGTAGCACTGGTAGGGGGATTCGCCGTAGCCCGGCGGATTCAAGGGCAGGATCTGCCAGAGGGCCTGCCCGCTTTCTGCCAGAAAGTCCACGAAGGCATGGGCCTCCTTCCCCAGGCTGCCTATACCTCCCGGCCCCGGCAGGGAGGTGGGGTGCAGGAGGACGCCGGCCTCTCGCCGGTACGTGAGGTTGTGGCCGAAGCGTTCCTTAAGGAGAAGCTTCCCCTCCAGGGGCCGCAGGGTAACCGTCACCCGCCCCCCCTCCAGGGGAATTTCCCGGTAATCCTCCGCCACATCCACGGCCTTCTCTGCGAACCAGGGGCTTGCGTCCAGTTCCACCCGGTGGGTTTCGGTGAGGCTCCGGTTCAAGAGGATCAGGGCCGCATTGTCCCGCCTCCTCTGGCCGAAGATGTCCCTGCCCCCTTCGATCCTTCTTCCGTAACAGTACAAATCCCCTTCCGCCCTCAGGGAAAACCACTCCCCGGTCCGCAGGACATCGTAGTGGCTCCGCAGCGCCGCCATTTCCCGAAAAAAGCCCAGCAGTTCCTCGTCTTCCCGCCCCCAGGGATACCCCCGCCGGTTGTCCGGGTCCTCTCCTCCCTCAAGCCCCGCCTCGTCACCGTAGTAGATGGACGGGACCCCGGGAAAGGTCATCTGCCAGAAGACAGCCAGTTTCAAGCGGTCCCGGGCCACGGATTTCTTTTCCCCGTCCGGCATCTCCGGGGGCAGGCCCTCCATCAGGGCCGTGAGGATGCGGGGTTTGTCGTGGCTCCCCAGCAGGTTCATGGTGGCATAGAAGTGTTCCAGGGGATAGTTCTCTTTCAGGCTTGTTAAGGCCAAATCCACCTCCTCCGCCTTTTGCCGGAACAGTAGAAAGTCCAGCACGCTGCTGCGGAAGGGATAGTTCATTACCGAATCCAATTCTTCACCCAAAAGATAAGACCGCCTCTCTCCATAACTGATTTTATTGGACGCATCTTCCCAGACTTCCCCCAGAAGGATATACTCCTCCTTCATCCCTTTCAGAGCTTTCCGCAGGCTGCGGATGAAGGGGGTGGGCAGCTCGTCGGCCACATCCAGGCGCCAGCCAAAAGCTCCCAGCCGGGCCCAGTGCTTGATGACGCTGTCCTCCCCGTGGATGACAAAGTCCTGGTAGGAGGGTTCCAGTTCGTTGACATTGGGCAGGGTTTTGATGCCCCACCAGGACTCGTACTCTTCAGGATGGTCGGTAAAACGGTACCACTTATAGTATGGAGAATCGGTGGATTCATATGCGCCGGGGCCGGGGTAATTGCTCTCCTTGTTGAAGTAGAGGCTGTCGCTCCCCGTGTGGCTGAAGACCCCGTCCAAAATGATGGATATTCCCATGTCCCGGGCCTTGCGGCACAGGAGGGCAAAGAGGCGGCTGCTGCCCAGCATGGGGTCCACCCGGTGGTAGTCGGCGGTGTCGTACCTGTGGTTGCTGGGGGCCGAAAAGATGGGGTTCAGGTAGATAAGCTTGACCCCCAGGCTTTTTAGATAGGGGAGTTTTTTCACGATCCCCAGGAGGTTCCCGCCGAAAAAATCCCAGCGGGCGATGTCCCGGGTCTTTGGGTCCCGGATGTAGTAGGGTGTGTTTTCCCAGCAGGCGTGGAGAAGGGAGTCCTTTTTGGGGTTAAGGACCCGCCCCCCGGGCAGGCCGTTGTGGAAGCGGTCGGGGAAAATTTGGTAGATCAGGGCATCCTTCAGCCAGGCGGGGGTGGAGGCCCCCTCCCTGAAGACGGTAATCTGGTAGGGGATGGGGTCCCCCGCCACCGTCGCCGAGGAGCCGCCCCTGCCCCTGTGGGAACTGCCGCAGAACCGGACCCCGCCGCTGCCCTCTGCCCGGAAATGGTACCAGAGGAGGCCG
Source organism: Syntrophomonadaceae bacterium (assembly GCA_003561835.1). Classification (GTDB taxonomy): domain Bacteria; phylum Bacillota; class Dethiobacteria; order PWVN01; family PWVN01; genus PWVN01. The sequence continues at coordinate 3,749 of PWVN01000243.1, read as the reverse complement.
GGGTGCGGGGGGGCCTGAAAATCCGCCTCATAATATACTCTTCCGTCGCTATCCTGCCGGGGGCGCATGGGCAGGTCTTCGCCGCCTTCTCCCTCCCGCCTCAAGGTGAGGAATACCCTCCCGGGCTTTTCCTCCCCCTCTGCCGCCAGCCGCAGGGTCACCTGCCGGCCGCAGGGCACGGCACCGAAGGGGCTGCGGTAGAAGGCCTGGTGGGAGTTGTGGGTTAACCGGGTCACAGAAATCCCCCTCAGTCGGAATTGTACACGGGGCTGATGTTCCAGATGCCGGCCCCGTACTCGTTGATGGTGCGGTCGCTGGAGAAGCGGCCCGCCCGGGCGATGTTGTGGATGCTCATCTCCAGCCACCGTTCCCTGTTTCGGTAGGTTTTATCCACCTCATCCTGGGCCCGGGCGTAGGAGGTATAATCCTTAAGGACAAAATATTCGTCGTTGTAGTCCAGCAGCGCCTCGTAGATGGGATAGAATTCCTCCCGGCCCCCGGGAAAGAACCCGTTGATGAGCTGCTCCACCAACCCTTTGATCCGGGGGTCCTCCTCGCAGAGACCCCGGGAGGAATAGCCGCCGTAATGGTAAAAGTCCAGTACTTCCTGGGGCGTCATGCCGAAGGTGAAGATGTTCTCCTTCCCCACCTCCTCCATGATCTCGATATTGGCGCCGTCCAGGGTCCCCAGGGTCAGGGCCCCGTTCAGCATCAGCTTCATATTTCCCGTACCGGAGGCCTCCTTGCTGGCGGTGGAGATCTGCTGGCTCACCTCGGCTGCGGGGATGATGATCTCCGCCAGGGAAACCCGGTAATTTTCCACGAAGACCACCTTCAGCTTCCCCTTTACATCCTTATCCCTGTTCACCACCTCCGCCAGGGAGTTGATGAGCTTGATGACCCGCTTGGCCAGATCGTAGCTGGGGGAGGCCTTGGCCCCGAAGATGAAGGTGCGGGGGTTGATTTCCATGTCCGGGTTCTCCTTGAGCCTGCTGTACAGTTCCATGATGTGCAGGGCATTCATGACCTGCCGCTTGTAGGCGTGAAGGCGTTTGATCTGGACATCGAAAATGGAATTTTCGTCGATGGCAAGTCCCTGCTTCTCTTTGATGAAGGCCGCCAGGGCCAGTTTGTTCTCCCTCTTGACAGCGGCGATTTTTTCCTGGAAGGCTTTATCCCTGGTGAACTTCAAAAGGCCCGTCAGATCGTCGGGGTGCCGCACCCAACCGGGCCCGATGGCCTCGGTGATCAGGGCCGATAGTTTGGGATTGGCCTTCAAGAGCCAGCGCCGGTGGGTGATGCCGTTGGTCTTGTTGTTAAACTTGTGGGGGAAGATGTTGTAAAAATTCTTCATCTCCCGGGTCTTGAGGATTTCCGTGTGGATGTGGGCCACCCCGTTGACGCTGTGACTCCCCACGATGGCCAGGTGTGCCATCCGGACCTGTCCCTCCCCCAGGATGGCCATCCGGGAAATCCTCTCCCAGTCACCGGGGTACAGGTGCCAAAGTTCCCGGCAGAAGCGCTCGTTGATCTCCTCCACCAGCATGTAGATGCGGGGCAGCAGGGTTTTGAAAAGCTCGACGGGCCATTTTTCCAGGGCCTCCGCCAGGGTGGTGTGGTTGGTGTAGGAGACGGTGCTGGTGGTGATGCGCCAGGCATCGTCCCAGCTCAGGCCCTCCTCGTCCAGGAGGATGCGCATGAGTTCCGGGATGGCCAGGGTGGGATGGGTATCGTTGATGTGGATGCCCACCTTTTCATGGAAATGCATGATGTTCCCGTGTTTTTTCTTGTAGCGGCGCACCAGTCCCTGGATGGTGGCGGACACGAGAAAATACTGCTGTTTGAGCCGCAGGACCCGGCCCTCGTAATGGGAATCGTCGGGGTAAAGAAATTCGGAGATGGATTCCAGGAAATGTTTGTACTCCACAATTCTGCTGTAACATCCCAGGTTCAGGGAATGGCAGTCCATATCATCCAGGGCCGATTCGGCATTCCAGAGGCGCAGGGTGTTGACCCGCTTGTTGTCGTAGCCCACCACCGGCGTGTCAAAGGGGACGGCCAGGACAGGTTCATACCCCTGGTGGTCAAAGACCATCCGGCCCTCTTCCTCCCGGACCTCCACGTGGCCGCCGAAGCGGACTTCCTCCGCCTTGTCGGACTTTCGCACCTCCCAGACATTACCCTCCTTCAACCAGTACTCGGGGAGTTCCACCTGGTACCCGTTGATGATCCTTTGCTCGAAGAGGCCGTACTTGTAGCGGATGCCGCTGCCGTGACCCGGCAGGTTCATGGAGGCCAGGGAATCCAGGAAGCAGGCGGCCAGGCGGCCCAGGCCCCCGTTCCCCAGGCCCGCGTCGGGTTCCTGTTCCTCGATATCTTTCAGGGAAAAGCCCAGTTCCGCAAGCCCTTCCTCCACCACATCCAAAATACCCAGATTTAACAGGTTGCTCCCCAGAAGCCGCCCCAGGAGAAATTCCATGGAAAGGTAGTAGACCTGCTTGACCCCCTTATCCTGGTACTTCTTGTTGGTCTTGATCCAGTCCTTGCTGGCGTATTCCCGGACCATGTTCCCCAGGGTTTTGTATATATCCATGGGGGTGGCCTCCTCCACGCTCTTCCCGTGGATGAGTTCAAACCGTTCCGCGAAGTATTTCTTGAAGCTTTCCTTGTCTGTGAACATCGATTTTATTTCCCCCTCTTTTTGTCAAGCAGGTCCCTGTACAGGGACATGTATTCCCGGGCGGAAGCATCCCAGCTGAAGTCTGAGCGGACTGCCCTGTGCACCAGCCTGGACCAGGCTTTTTTATCCCGGTACAGGTGTAAAGCTTCCCCGATGGCCTTGAGAAAAGCCCTGCTGTCGTGCCCCGGGAAGGAGAAACCGTTCCCCTCCCCCGTGCGGGGGTCGAAAGGGATCACCGTATCCTTCAATCCTCCTGTCTCCCGGACCACGGGGATGGTTCCGTAGCGCATGGCGATGAGCTGGCTGAGCCCGCAGGGTTCGAAAAGGGAGGGCATGAGAAAGATATCGGCTCCCCCGTAGATCTTCCGGGCCAACCCCTCGTCGAAACCGAGACGGGTGGCCATCTTGCGGGGGTTCTGGTTGGCGTGATGGCGGAAATAGCCGCTGTAGTGCTCATCCCCCGTCCCCAGGACCACCAGTTGCAGATCCTGAGACAGCAGCCGGAGCAGGGCCCCGGTGAGGATATCCACCTTCTCCCGCACCAGGCGGGAGATGACGGCCAGCAAGGGCACGCCCCTATCCACGGGAAGCCCCAGGAGTTCCTGGAGGGCCTCCTTGTTCCGGCTTTTTTTCTCCAGGGAGCTGCGGTAGTTCACAAAGAGGGCCGGATCCCGCAGGGGATTGTATTCCCGGTAGTCGATGCCGTTGACGACGCCGTAGAGGTCTTGCTGCATGCTGCGCAGGACCCCGTCCAGGTTCTCTCCGAAGGCGGGGGTCAGGATCTCCCCGGCGTAGGTCCGGCTGACGGTGGTGAGCAGATCCGAATAGTTCAGGCCCCCTTTCAGGAAATTCACCTGGCCGTAAAATTCCAGCCCCTCCGGGGTGAATTCCTCGCTGCCCAAACCCAGCACATCCTCCAGGCATTCCCGGGGGAAGATCCCCTGGTAGCGCAGGTTGTGGATGGTGAAGACGGTGCCGGGGGCCCCGTACTCCCCCCCCGCCTTTTGCAGGTAGAGGCTGATGAGACCTGTCTGCCAATCATGGCAGTGCAGGATGTCCGGGGCCTCCT
>PWVN01000178.1 GCA_003561835.1 Syntrophomonadaceae bacterium | reverse complement strand
TAAACCCTCCCATATTTGCAGGATAACTTATATTACCTTGGCATCCCGAAGCTTGCTGATCAAAACCTGTACGGCCTCTTCCGGGCTCTCGCAATCGATAATCTCCCCCCGCCTCTTTCGTTCCGGGGCAAAGGTCCTCTTGACCCAGGTGGCGGAACCGTCAGAACCGATCCTGTCCTCTGCCGCTTCTATGTCCTTCACACCCCATGTGGGTATTTCTTTCTTGTGGGCTTTCATGGTACCCATCATGGTGGGGAAACGGGGCTCGTTGATGGATTTATCAACGGTAAGGACACAGGGAAGGGGAACCTCAATGACTTCATAACCCCCTTCAATGCCCCTTTCCACCCGCATCTTCCCGTCCTTCAGCTCCAGGATCTTCTGCACATAGGTTACCTGCGGCAGGTTTAAGTGTTCGGCAACCCCCGGGCCCACCTGGGCCGTATCCCCGTCAATGGCCTGTTTGCCGAAAAGGATCAAATCGTGCTCCCCCAGTTTTTCACAAGCCCTGGACAGGGTGTAGGACGTGGCCAGGGTATCGGCGCCGCCAAAAGGCCCGTCGCTGACCAGGATGGCCTCATCGGCTCCCATGGCCAGACACTCCCGCAGGGCTTCCTGGGCCTGGGGCAGGCCCATGGTGATCACCGTCACTTTTCCCCCGTGGGCTTCCCTCAGCTGCAGGGCTGCCTCCACAGCATGCTTGTCAAAGGGGTTGACGATGCTGGGAACTCCTTCCCTGATCAGCCGTCCCGTTTCCGGGTCGATTTTTACTTCTGTCGTATCGGGAACCTGCTTGATACAAACGAATATTTGCATTTCTCCACCCTCCAATATCGGTTATTCAAAACCCATCTCTAGATTATTGCAAGAAAAAAACCCAACCCCTGCGCTGGCCTCACCCCCTGCCTCTTTTTGATTGAAAAAGTTAAAACATTTTACAATGGAAACTTCTTAGTATCTAGTTCTACAGAACCCTTTATAATCCTTCCGGGAAGCAAAATTTTTGGAAAACTTCCGGGGCCGCGGTCTTTTGGACTCGCCTCGCCCTCAGCCGCGGCCCCTCTCCCTGCCCTTCTCCAGGTACTCCAGGGCGATCTTCTCCAGGAGCCGAGCTCCCCTCGGCAGAACCTCCTCGTCGAAGTCAAAACGGGGGTTGTGCCAGGAAATTCCCTCCCCGCCCCGGTAGGAGCCCAGGAAGAAGAAACAGCCCGGAATCTCTTCCAGATAATATGCGAAATCCTCACTGCCCATGAGGGGTTTCTCCAGGATCTGGACCGCCCCAGCGCCCCAGCGGGTCTCCACCGTATCCCTGACCAGCCGGGCCTCCTCCGGGTGGTTGATCAGGGGCGGGTAACCCCGGGTATACTGGAGAGTGTAGGCTGCCCCGTGGGCTGCCGTCACCCCCTTCAAGACCCTCTCCATCAGGGCCGGCACCTCATCCCGCAAACCGGGGTTGAAGGTGCGGACGGAACCGATCATCTCCACCTCTCCGGCGATGATGTTGAAGGCTGTCCCCCCCTGGATCTTGCCGATGGTCAGGACCAGGGGCTCCAGGGGACTGGTAAAACGGCTGACCAGGGCCTGAAGAGCCCCGACGGCCTCGGAGGCCGCCACCACCGCGTCCACGGCCCTGTGGGGGATGGCCCCGTGGCCCGTCTTGCCCTTGATGTGTATTTCGAAGCGGTCCGCAGCTGCCATCATGGGCCCCTCCCTGAGGGTGATGGAGCCGAAGGGGATGAAGGGGTCCAGGTGGAGGCCGAAGATGGCATCCACCCCCCCCAGGGCCCCCGCCTTCCTCATGGCCTGGGCGCCCCCGGGGGGGAGTTCCTCCGCCGGCTGGAAGAGGAAGCGCACCTCTCCGGCAAAGTCCGCCTCCCGGAGGAGGTTTGCCGCCCCCAGGACCATGGCCATGTGGCCGTCATGCCCGCAGGCGTGGCAGACGCCCGGGTTTTTCGAAGCGTAGGGGACATCTTTCTCGTCCTGCAGGGGCAGGGCGTCCATATCCGCCCGCAGGGCCACCGTCTTCCCTCGGCCCTTCTTCAGGGAGGCCACCAGGCCTCCCCCCGCCTCCCGAACCTCCAACTGGAGGCCCCGCAGCTTTTCTTCTATGTAGGCCCTGGTTTTGACCTCCTGAAAACCCAGTTCCGGGCGGCTGTGAAGGTCCCGGCGAATCTCCTGCAAATCTTTAAAAAGCCCGTCCTCCGTCAAAGAAAACCCTCCTTTACCTGGAAATGCCCCAAGGAAAAAACTCCCCTATCCCTTTCTCTTCAGCCACGGGGTTCTCCTTTTTGCCGGTTGAAGTTTTGAGATTTTCTGCATGCAGGAGCACCTACCTTTTGCCCACCTGACGGACAAGAAAAATTTTTACATTTATTTGACAAGATAAGAGGGTATTTCCATAAATATGTCGAATGTCACTGATGCTGATGGATATCTCTGTCAAGGGGGTGGGATCATGGGGAATAAAGAAAAATCGCTGGAACGGGAGATCGAGGACTTGAGGGAAAAGCTGCACCAGAACAGCCCTCATGCCCACGACCTCAGGCAGATGGACCCCCGGACCTATGCCCTCAGCCTGAAACTGGACAAGCTGATCATCCGCTACATGAAGAGGAAAAAAACCGAGACCTCCTGAGGGAGGCGAAGAGGCCCAGGGCCATGGCGCCCAGGGCCTCGATAAAATATCTGCGAACGCTGAATTCCGATGTTTTTTCTCTTGAGAAAACTCTTGAAAGACTAATCCTTCCCTTCCTTCCTCCTTGACACATCACTCAGTCCCTGCGGGGTTGATGTCCACAACCCGGCTCAAAGGGTCACCCGGATAGTTCCGGGATGTCCCGCCACCACCCGGCCCACCCGCCGGGCGTCAACGCCCCTCGCCTGCAGGCCCCGGATGAACTCCTCTCCCCGGCCGGGGTCCAAAGCCACCAGGAGCCCCCCGGAAGTCTGGGGATCAAAAAGGACATCGGCCAGGGCCTGGGGCACCTTCCCGGAAACCTCCACCCGCTCTCCCAGGTACTCCCGGTTGGCATGAAGCCCTCCGGGGAGGAGGCCCATTTCCGCCATCTCCAGGGCCCGGGGCAGCAGGGGCACATCTTCCGCGCGGATTTCCAGGGCCAGGCCGCTGGCCTGGGCCATCTCGCCCCCGTGGCCCAGCAGGCCGAACCCGGTGATATCCGTGGCGGCCGAAACCCCCACCCGCTGCATCTCTTCCCCGCCCACCCGGTTCAAGGCAGCCATGCTCCGGATCCCTTCCGCCATATCCGCCTCCGTCAGGATGCGGCCCTTCACCGCCGTGGTCAGGATCCCCGTACCCAGGGGCTTGGTCAGGACCAGCCAGTCCCCCTCCCGGGCCGTGGCGTTGGTGATGACCCTCTCCGGGTGAACCACCCCGGTGACGGAGAGGCCGTACTTGGGCTCCTTGTCCTCCACGCTGTGACCCCCCGCCAGGAGGGCCCCCGACTCCTTCACTTTCTCCGCTCCCCCCAGGAGGACCTCCGTCAGGAGTTCCTTTTCCCCGGAGGGGAAGCAGACGATGTTCAGGGCCACCAGGGGGGTCCCCCCCATGGCATAGATATCGCTCAGGGCATTGGCGGCGGCGATCCGGCCGAAACCCCGGGGGTCGTCCACGATAGGGGTAAAAAAGTCCAGGGTCTGAATCAGGGCAATGTCTTCCGTCAAGCGGTAGACAGCGGCGTCATCCATGGTATCGCTGCCCACCAGCAGGCGCTCGTCACGAAAATCCGGCAAACGGCACAGGACCTGTGCCAGGACCGAGGGCCCGATCTTGGCCCCTCACCCCGCGCTGCTGCTCATGGCTGTCAGCGGTCGTTTGTCTGCCACCATCCGTCACCTCCTAAAATTTGCGGGGATAGCGGTAATCCCCTTCCCGGCGGGTGATCTTCTGCTGGTCCAGGTATTCCAGCAGCGCCTGGGCATATTTTCTCGAAGTCTTGAGGGAGTCCCGCAGGGCCGCCAGGGTGGCTTTCCCTTCCGCCTCAAAGATACCCTTCAGGGCCTTCAGGGCCCCCTCGTAGCTTTCCCGCGAAAAATAGATATCTTCCGCCACCTTGACCAGGGCCCCTGCCTCCACCAGGTGGGCGGCCAGGGCCTCCAGGTCCCCGGGGCTTAGGCCCAGCCTCTCCCCGGCTTCCCGCAGGGAAGGAGGGGAAAAGCCCCCCCCGGCCACCGCCTCCTTTAAGCCCGTCAGGGCCTTTTCCTGTCGGGGTGTGGGTTTGGGCTGGAAATCCGGGCGGGCCAGGATATCCCCCCGGGCCTTGAGGCTTCCTTCCCCCTCCAGGCGGGCCACCAGGGCATCGTAGGCCCGCGGGGGCAAATCCCGGCCCAGAAGTCCCTTGAGGTAAGCCCGGGAGATACCGGGGGAGAGATTTTTCTCCCGATGGAAGCTGTCCACGGAGGCCAGGGCCTTATCCAGCCAGGCCCGGGCCTCCCCATGGGGCGCGTAATAGCCTTCCAGGTTCACGACCCGGCCCTGCCCCGTCAGACCTTCCAGCAGCTCCTCCAGCCGGGAGGGGGCCAGCCGCACCGCCGGGGCCAGCTCCTTCAACGTCTGGGGGGATTTCTTGTGCAGCTGTTGGAAGACGTATTCCGCCGGGTCCCCCTCTTCCAGGTATTTCAATCCCTCGATGACCTGGGGCCGGAAGCGTTTGTGGCGGGAGGGCAGGTGGTCGATGACGATGCCACCGCCCACGGTGGTCACCGGCGAATAGGAGCGGAGGATGAAGCGGTCCTGGCGGTGGGCCACCAGGGGTTTTTCCAGGCGGAACTGGACCAGGGCAGTCTCCCCGGGCTTCAGCTCTTTTGTATCCAGGAGGACCGCCCGGGCCACCACCCGGCCCGTCCCCAGGTAGAAATGAAAGGGGGTCAAATTCTTGACGGTGTGTTTGGCGGCAGGCAAAAGATACAGGCGGGCATCCACCATAGTGGTGGCCTTGAAGTAGCCTGGGGTGGCCACCACGCTGCCCCGGCCCACCTCTTCCTTTCCCAGATGGGCCAGGTTCAGAGCCACCCGCTGCCCCGCCCGGGCCTGGTCCACTTTCCGGTCGTGGACCTGGACCTGCCGCACCCGCACCCGTTCCCCCGCCGGCAGGATCTCCACCTCGTCTCCTCCCCGGACGGTGCCCGCCAGGAGGGTGCCCGTCAGGATGGTACCGAAGCCGGAAATGCTGAAAACCCGGTCTACGGGCATACGCAAGGGGGCCTCCGCATCCCGGGGGGGGATGACGGCCGTCAGCTCGTCGATGAGGCCTTTGAGCTCCTCCAGGCCCTCCCCCGTCACCACCGAGACCCGCTGCAGGGGGGCCGCCTCCAGAAAGGTGCCCTCAAGCTCCTGGCGAACCTCCTCCTCCACCAGGTCCACCCATTCCTCCTCCGCCAGGTCCACCTTGGTCAGGACCAGGATACCCCGCTTGATCTGTAAAAGCTCCAGGATGGCCAGGTGCTCCCGGGTCTGGGGCATGATTCCCTCCGTCACGTCCACCACCAGGAGGACCAGGTCGATTCCCCCGATGCCGGCCAGCATATTGTTGATGAAGCGTTCGTGGCCCGGCACATCCACCACCCCGGCCCTGCGGCCGCCGGGAAGGTCAAAGGGGGCAAACCCCAGGTCGATGGAGATGCCCCGTTCCTTCTCCTCCCGGAGCCGGTCCGTATCCCGCCCCGTCAGGGCCTTGATGAGCATGGTCTTGCCGTGGTCCACATGTCCGGCCGTACCGATGATGATATGGGACAAGTGCCGTCACATCCTTTGCATGGTAAAAACCGTTACTTTGAAATGATTCCGGCGAGCCGACACCCGGTACCCCTTGCCCCTCACGTTGCCTCCGCCAGGGCTTCCCCCAGGAGAATAAGCCTCCCTTTGCCTCCTCAGGGCTTCTCTCAGGAGGCCGGGAATCAGACTCCCTTTGCCTCCGCCATGGCTTCCCCGATGAGGCCGGGAATCAGCTCCCTATCCCCCTCCACCAGGGTGCGGGGGTCCAGGAGCAGCCGGTCCTGCTGCACCCTGAGGAGCAAGGGCGGCTCCAGAGAACGAAGTTTTTCGGCCAGTCGGCTGGTGGAGGTCCCGGGGAAGGCAGCGGCCACGGCAAAGGTGGGCAGTTTCGCCAGGGGCAGGGCGCCCCCGCCCACCGCCGAAAATTCTTTGATCACCTCGACCCGGGCGGCTTTCCCCAGACTCTCCTGCAGGGCCCGGGCCAGGATCTGGGCCCCGGCCTCCAGTTCCCCCGGGGGCACGGTGAGCATCCTCAGGGTGGGGACCCGCTTCAGGGCCTCCTCCGGGTCCAGGTACAGCAGCAACGTAGCCTCCAGGGCCGCCAGAGTCAGCTTATCGATGCGCAGGGCCCGGGTCAGCTGGTTCTTCCCCATGGCGGCAATAACCTCTGCCCGCCCCACCAGGATCCCCGCCTGGGGACCCCCCAAAAGCTTGTCCCCGCTGAAGGTGACCACCGAGGCCCCGGCTTCGATACGCTCCCGCACTGTGGGCTCATGGCAGAGGCCGTGAGGCGTCAGGTCTTCCAGGACGCCGCTGCCCAAATCCTCCAGGACCGGCAGACCCCGCTCCTCTCCCAGGGCCACCAGGTCCTGCAGGGGCACCTCTTCCGTGAAGCCCAGCACCCGGTAGTTGCTGGTGTGGACCTTCATCAGCAGGGCCGTTTCCGCCGTCAGGGCCTCCCGGTAGTCCTCCAGCCGGGTCTTGTTGGTGGTCCCCACCTCCACCAGGCGGGCGCCGCTTTGGGCCATGACGGCCGGGATGCGGAAGGAACCGCCGATCTCCACCAGTTCTCCCCGGGAAACCACGACTTCCTTCCCCCGGGCCAGGGTGGAGAGGGCCAGGAGGACGGCGGCGGCGTTGTTGTTGACCACCAGGGCTTTCTCCGCCCCCGTCAAACGGCAGAGGAGCTTCTGGACGTGGTCGTAGCGCTCCCCCCGTTCTCCCTCCTCCAGGTTGTATTCCAGGTTGGAATAGTTCCCCGCCACTTCCGCCAGGGCCTGAAGGGCCTCTTCGGCCAGCAGGGAACGGCCCAGGTTCGTATGCAAAACGGTGCCAGTGGCGTTGATAACCTTTTTCAAGCTTCTGGCCCTCCCCTTTTCCACAAGCAAAAGGGCCTTTCGGGCCACAGCCCCGGGGGCCAGGTCGACGCCTGAGGCCTCTTCCCCCGATGCCTTGAGAATATCCCTTCGCAGGGCCTCTATGGCCTCCCGGACCCCCTCCACCAGCAGGGGCCTGGGGACGGCAGGGGCCCCGTCCGCCTTCTCCAGGTGCTTCAGCACCAGGTCCACCGCCGGGAGCCTCTGCAGGGCTTCCATCTGGCCTCGTTCCAGCTTCCCTCGTTCCATGGGCAGCACCCACTCCTCTGCGTTAATCGCCGTTTTCTCATCTATTATAGTATTTACAGTCTCTAAAGACAAGAGTAAGTACCGGCGGAGCAAAGGGGGGTTCAATGCAATCTATTTATTGGAATCCAGTGGGCTGGAGTGTTGAGTCTGCCCATTATTGACATTGCCATCCATTATATGGATAGCAGGTGCTCGTAAATTGTTTGTTTTGGCGGTGAAGAGAGTTTTGAGGGGGGAGCCAGGGCATAGAAATGGGACAAGGGCCCTGTCCC
>PWVN01000055.1 GCA_003561835.1 Syntrophomonadaceae bacterium | reverse complement strand
CCGGGTACCGTCCCCAGTTTTATTTCCGCACCACCGATGTGACGGGGGTCATCACCCTGCCGGAAGGGGTGGAGATGGTCATGCCGGGGGACAACATCAACATGGACATCGAACTCATCACCCCCATCGCCATGGATGAAGGCGTCCGCTTCGCCATCCGCGAAGGCGGCCGCACCGTGGGAGCCGGGGTGGTTACCTCGATTAGCGCCGGATAATACAGACGGGCAGGCGGGGGCAGTTCTCCCGCCTGCCCCTGGCTCTGAGTAAAAGGAGGAAAATGTATGACCAGTCAAAAGATACGGATCCGCTTGAAGGCTTTTGACCATTCGATTCTGGACCAGTCATCGGGGAAAATCGTGGAGACGGCCAGGCGTACGGGGGCCAGTGTCTCGGGGCCCATCCCCCTGCCCACAGAAAAGAATGTCTATACCGTCATCCGGGCACCTCATAAGTACAAAGATTCCCGTGAGCAGTTCGAGATGCGCACTCATAAACGCCTTATCGACATCCTGGATCCCACGCCGAAGACCATCGATGCTTTGATGCGCCTTGACCTGCCGGCCGGTGTCGATATTGAAATCAAATTATAGGCTTAACGGGGAGGTGTGAAGAATGAAAAAAGCAATACTGGGCCGTAAAGTCGGCATGACTCAGATCTTTGGGGACAAGGGGGAAGCCATCCCCGTCACCGTGGTGGAAGCGGGGCCCTGCACCGTGGTCCGCAAGAAGAGCCGGGAGATTGACGGTTACGAGGCCCTGCAGATCGGCTACCTGGATATCAAGGACCACAGGGCCGGCAAACCCCGCCTGGGCCAGTTTCAAAAGGCCGGGCTCAAGGCGAAAAAATACCTGCAGGAAGTTACCCTGGAGGATATGGACTCCTACGATACCGGGCAGGAAATCACCGCCGGCATCTTTTCCCCCGGCGAAAAAATCGATGTGGTGGCCGTCTCCCGGGGCAAGGGCTTTGCCGGCAGCATCAAACGGCACAACCAGCACCGGGGGCCCATGACCCACGGTTCCCGCTACCACCGGGGGCCCGGATCCCTGGGCGGCGTGGATGCAGCCCGGGTTTTCAAGGGGCAGACCCTGCCGGGCCGGATGGGAGGCGTACGGGTCACCGTGCAGAATCTGGAAGTGGCAAAAGTCTATCCGGAACGGAACCTTATCTTGATCAAGGGTGCCATTCCCGGTCCCAGGAAGGGCCTGGTAACCATCAAGAGCGCCGCCAAGGCCAAGGCCAAAGCCTAGGGCTCGCTGGGGACAGGAAGGGAGGAGTTAATAACAATGTCAAAAGTTTCGTTATTCAATATGCAGGGAGAAGAGATCGGCGAAGTGGAACTGGATGAGAAGATCTTCGGCGTCAAGGTCAGCGATGCCGCCATGCACCGGGTGGTCAAGATGCACCTGGCCAACCGGCGCCTGGGAACCGCCGCCGTCAAGAACCGCGCTGCAGTCCGGGGCGGGGGGCGAAAGCCCTGGCGGCAGAAAGGCACGGGCCGTGCCCGGCACGGCAGCATCCGTTCTCCCATCTGGGTGGGAGGCGGCACCGTTTTCGGGCCCATACCCCGGGATTTCGGCTACCGGATCCCCAAAAAGGTCCGCCGTCTGGCCCTGAAGTCCGCCTTGAGCAGCAAGGTCCGGGACGGAGAGCTCATCGTGGTGGAGGCCCTCACCTTTTCCGAGCCCAAAACCAGGGACATGGTCCAGGCCCTGAAAAACCTGAAGGCCGGGGAAAAAGTCCTCCTGGTTACCGCCGGGGTGGAGCCCAATGTGGTCAAATCCGCCCGGAATATCCCGGGGGTCAAGACCCTTCCCGCCAACCAGCTGAACGTGTACGATATTCTCTATCATCAGAACCTGATGCTGACCCAGGATGCCCTGACCAGGGTGGAGGAGGTGTTTGCGTGATGACAACGGTTCCCCAGGATATCATCCTCAAGCCCCTGGTGACGGAGAAAGGCACCATGATCATGGAAGAGAAGAAATACGCCTTCCGGGTGGCCAAAAAAGCCACCAAGATCGAGATCAAGAAGGCGGTGGAGGAACTTTTCGGCGTCAAGGTCAAGGCGGTCAATACCCTGAATGTCCGGGGCAAGTTCAAGCGGATGGGGGTCCACAGGGGTTACAGGCCCGACTGGAAGAAGGCCGTCGTTACCCTGACGGAAGACAGCAAGCCCATCGAAATCTTTGAAGGCCTGTAAGTTCATCCCATGATGAAGGAGGGATAATGATGGCAGTAAAAAAATTCGTTCCCACATCTCCCGGGAAGCGCTTCATGACGGTGTCGGATTTCAAGGAAATCACCACCGACAAACCGGAGAAATCCCTGCTGGAGCCCCTGAAAAAGAAGGCGGGCCGCAACCAGCGGGGGACCATCACCGTCCGCCACCAGGGGGGCGGCCACAAGCGCCAGTACCGGAAGATTGACTTTAAACGCAACAAAGACGGGGTCCCGGCCAAGGTGGCCACCATCGAGTACGACCCCAACCGTTCAGCCCGGATCGCCCTGCTCCATTACGCCGACGGGGAAAAGCGCTACATCCTGGCCCCGGTGGGGGTAAAGGCGGGGGATACCCTACTCTCCGGCCCCCAGGCCGAAATCAAGCCGGGGAACGCCCTGAACATCCGGAATATCCCCGTGGGGACCTATATTCACAACATCGAACTCAAACCGGGCAAGGGCGCCCAGATCGTCCGCTCCGCCGGCGGTTCCGCCCAGCTTATGGCCAAGGAAGGCAAATTTGCCAACCTGCGGCTCCCCTCCGGGGAAGTGCGCCTGGTCTTCCAGGACTGCCGGGCCACCGTGGGCCAGGTGGGGAATGTGGAGCACGAAAACCTGACCGTCGGCAAAGCCGGCCGGTCCCGCTGGCTGGGGAAACGGCCCACCGTCCGGGGCGTGGTCATGAACCCCGTGGACCATCCCCACGGCGGCGGCGAGGGCAAGGCCCCCATCGGCCGGAAGAGCCCCGTAACCCCCTGGGGCGTGCCCACCCTGGGCAAGAAGACCCGCCCGAAGAACAAGAAGTCCAACGCCATGATCATCAAACGGCGCAGCAAATAAGCAGGGAAGGAGGTTTTTCCATGTCCAGGTCTGTGAAGAAAGGCCCCTATGTCAACGACAAGCTCTTTGCCAAGATTGAAAAGATGAACAAAGACGGGTCGAAGAAGGTCCTCAAGACGTGGTCCAGGGCATCGACAATTTTCCCCGAGATGGTAGGGCACACCATCGCCGTCCATGACGGCCGCAAGCATATCCCCATCTACATTACCGAGGATATGGTGGGCCACAAGCTGGGAGAATTTGCCCCCACCCGCACCTTCCGCGGCCATGGTTCTCATACGGAACGCTCGACTTCCTTGAAATAGGCTCATTAGAGGGGAGGTTTTAGTCTTGGAAGCAAAAGCAGTAGGCAGGCACCTGCGGATTGCCCCCCGGAAGGCCCGCCTGGTCATCGACGAGATCAGGGGGAAAGATGTGGGGGAGGCGGCAGCAATTTTACAATATACTCCGAAGCGGGCTGCAGAATATATCATCAAGATCCTGAGGGCGGCCGTGGCCAATGCCGGCCACAACTACGAGATGGACACGGATAATCTCTTCGTGGCCCAGGTCTTTGTGGATGAAGGGCCCACCCTGAAGCGGTTCCGAGCCCGGGCCCGGGGGCGGGCTTCCCGCATCCGGAAGCGGACCAGCCATATCACCGTCGTACTTCGGGAAAAAAAGGAGGGATAGAGTTTGGGACAAAAAGTGAATCCCATCGGATTTCGCATCGGAATTATCCGGGATTGGGACGCCAAATGGTTCGCCGATAAAAAATATGAGGAGCTCCTCCACGAAGACCTGCGGGTGAGGAAGTATATCACCGACAAGATGCCCGACTCGGGGATCAGCCGCATCGAACTGGAGCGGGCGGCCAACCGCCTGCGGGTGACCATCCATACGGCGAAACCGGGCATGGTCATCGGCCGGGGCGGCAATGAAGTGGATGCCCTGCGGCAGGAACTGGAGAAACTCACCGGCAAACAGGTTCATATAAACATTATCGAGATCAAAACCCCGGAACTGGATGCCACCCTGGTGGCGGAAAGCATTGCCCAGCAGCTGGTCAAGAGGATCGCCTTCCGCCGGGCCATGAAGCAGGCCCTTTTCCGCAGCATGCGGGCCGGCGCCCAGGGCATCAAAGTGGCCGCCAGCGGCCGCCTGGGCGGGGCCGAAATGGCCAGGAACGAAAGCTACCACGAAGGCACCGTGCCCCTGCAGACCTTACGGGCCGACATCGACTACGGTTTTGCCGAAGCCAAGACCACCTACGGGCGCATCGGGGTGAAAGTCTGGATTTACAAGGGCGAGATCCTGCCCGAGAAAGAGGGGCGCCGGGGAAAAGGAGGGAATCCCGATGTTGATGCCCAAACGAGTTAAGTTTCGCCGGCAGCACCGGGGCCGCATGAAGGGGAAGGCCCAGGCCGGCAACGAGATCATCTACGGCGAATACGGCCTTCAGGCCCTGGAGCCCAGCTGGATTACCAGCCAGCAGATTGAAGCCGCCCGGATCGCCATGACCCGCCACATCAAGCGGGGCGGGAAGGTCTGGATCAACATTTTCCCCGACAAGCCGGTGACGGAAAAACCCGCTGAAACCCGGATGGGGAGCGGCAAGGGTTCTCCGGAATACTGGGTGGCCGTGGTCAAGCCGGGCCGGGTCATGTTCGAGCTGGCCGGCGTGACGGAAGAGGTGGCCAGGGAAGCCATGCGCCTGGCCGCCAACAAGCTGCCCATCAAGTGCCGCTTTATCCGGCGCAAGGAAGAAACCGGGGGTGACGCCGATGAAAGCTAGGGAATTGAAAGAGCTGACCACCCAGGAACTGGAGGAACAGATCCAGGACCTGAAGGAAGAATTGTTCAACCTGCGATTTCAGCTGGCCACCGGACAGCTGGAGAACCCCATGCGGATCCGGGAAGTCAAACGGTCCATCGCCCGCGCCAAGACCATCGTCCGGGCCCGGGAACTGAAAATCGTCTAGTCACCATTTTGCCAGGAAGGGAGGAAACAGCCCTTGGAAAGAGGAAGCAGAAAAACCCGGGTAGGAACCGTGGTAAGCGATAAAATGGATAAAACCGTGGTGGTGTCCGTTTCCAGGACCACCCGCCATCCCCTGTACGGCAAGATCATCCGCCGCTCCAAGAGATACAAGGCCCACGACGAAGGGAACCAGTGCCGGGTGGGGGATAAGGTGAGAATTATGGAGACCCGCCCCGTCAGCAAAAGCAAGCGGTGGAGGGTGGCAGAAGTCGTAGAAAAGACCAAGATCTGACGAGAAGTCGAAGGGTGAAAGGAGGGCTACCATGATCCAAACCCAATCCTATCTGAATGTGGCAGACAATTCCGGGGCCCGCAAGGTCATGTGCATCACGGTGCTGGGCGGGTCCAGGCGCAGGACTGCCAATGTGGGAGATATCATCACCGCCTCGGTAAAGGAGGCAAACCCGGGGGGTGTGGTAAAAAAGGGAGAGGTGATCCGGGCCGTCATCGTCCGCACGAGGCAGGGCCTCAGAAGGCCCGATGGTTCCTATATCAAGTTTGACGAAAACGCTGCGGTCATCATCGACACCAACAACAACCCCAGGGGCACCAGGATATTCGGCCCTGTTGCCCGGGAACTCAGGGATAAAGAATTCATGAAAATCATATCGCTGGCGCCCGAAGTGCTTTAGGCAAAAAGGAGGTGGCAGTCTTGAGCAAAGGGAAAATGCATGTAAAAAAAGGGGACCAGGTAGTGGTCCTGTCGGGAAAGGACAGGGGCAAAAAGGGAAAGGTCCTGCGCTCCTACCCCGATGAGGGCAGGGTCATGGTGGAAGGCATCAACATCGTGAAAAAGCACACCAAACCCAAACAGCGGGTTCAGGGTGGCATAAACGAACAGCCCGCCCCCGTACAAAGCTCCAACCTTATGGTCATCTGTCCGGCCTGCAAAGCGCCGACCCGGTTGGGAAGGATGCAGTTGAAGGATGGGACCCGGGTCAGGGCCTGCAAGAAGTGCGGCGAGAACATTGACAAGTAGGGGCGGAAAGGAGGGTCAGTCATGGCACGTATAAAGGAAATGCACGGGAACACCGTCGTTGATGCAATGATGGCCAGGTTCAACTATAAAAACCGGCTGGAGGTACCCCACCTGGAAAAAATCGTCCTCAACATGGGCGTGGGGGAAGCCAAGGAAAATATCAAAACCCTGGAAGCGGCAGCGGCAGAGATGGCCCAGATCGCCGGGCAGCGCCCCGTCATCACCAAAGCCAAAAAATCCGTGGCCAGTTTCAAGATCCGGGAAGGTATGCCCATCGGCTGCAAGGTGACCCTGAGGGGGAAGCGGATGTACGAATTTTTCGACAAGCTCATCAATGTGGCCCTGCCCAGGGTCCGGGACTTCCGGGGGGTATCCCCCAAGTCTTTTGACGGCCGGGGAAATTTCTCCATGGGGATACGGGAACAGCTGATCTTTCCGGAAATCATCTATGACAAGATCGAAAAGATCCGGGGGATGGATATCATTATCGTCACCACTGCAAAAACCGACGAAGAGGCCAGGGAGCTCTTGCGGCTCTACGGCATGCCTTTTCGCTCGTAACAAGGGGGGAAGATAATCAGTGGCCAAGAAATCCATGATCGCCAAGGCAAAAAGAAAGCCAAAATTCTCCGCTCGCAAGTACAACCGGTGTAAATTGTGCGGGCGTCCCCGGGCTTATCTGCGCAAGTTTGGCATGTGCCGCCTCTGTTTCCGCAAACTGGCCCTGGAAGGCAAGATTCCCGGCATAAAAAAAGCCAGTTGGTAGAGGGAGAAAACGAAAGGAGGTTACGGTAGATGACAATGTCAGACCCAATTGCCGATATGCTCACCCGGATCCGCAATGCCAATATGGCAAGGCACGAATCCGTGGAAATCCCGGCGTCCAAGATCAAGCTGGCGGTAGCCAAAATATTGAAGGACGAGGGCTTTATAAAAGATTTTACCTTTGCCGGCGACGGCAAGCAGGGGGTTATCAAGGTTACCATGAAATACGGCGGACATAAAGAGCGGGTCATCACCGGCATCAAGAGAATCAGCAAGCCCGGGCTTCGGGTGTATGCCAACAAGGATGAGGTTCCCAAAGTCCTGGGAGGGCTGGGCCTGGCCATCGTATCCACCTCCCACGGCGTGATGACGGATAAGGAAGCCCGCCGGCAGGGGGTTGGTGGAGAAGTCCTCTGTTATGTCTGGTAAAGAGCTTTTCAACTGAGGAGGTGTATCGCGAGTGTCCAGGATTGGATTAAAACCCATTCCCCTTCCCAAGGATGTGGAAGTCACCCTGGCAGGGGATACCATCACCGTCAAGGGCCCCAAGGGCCGGCTGTCCCAGGTGGTCCCGGCGGGGATGGAGATTGTTGCAGGAGCGGAAGAACTGCTGGTAAAGAGGGCGTCGGATGAAAAGCAGCACCGTTCCCTCCACGGGTTGACCCGCTCCCTGGTGGCCAACATGGTGGAGGGGGTAACCCGGGGCTATCAAAAAGATCTGGAACTGGTGGGCGTGGGCTACAGGGCGGCCAAGCAGGGCCAGAACCTGGTGCTGACGGTGGGGTACTCCCACCCCGTGACCATCGAACCGGAGGAGGGCATCGAAATCGATGTTCCCGCCCCCACCAGGATTTCTGTCCGGGGTATCGACAAACAGCTGGTGGGCAATACGGCCGCTGTCATCCGCCACGTCCGTCCCCCCGAACCCTACAAGGGCAAAGGCATCAAGTACCAGGG
>PWVN01000141.1 GCA_003561835.1 Syntrophomonadaceae bacterium | reverse complement strand
CTGGAAGAAGGCAGTTTCCCTGAGGATTACAACGAGTTTCTCCTGAAAGTGGACGACTCCCGCATGAACCTGAAGCAGAAGAGCAACCACTGTGTGTTTCTGGACAACGACTGCCTCTTCACAAACAAGATCACCACCGTCATCCCCATCCTGGGCGGGGGCAAGAGGCTGGGGACTCTCCTCATAGCCCGCTTTGCCGAGGAGTTCAACAATGAGGATATGATCCTGGGCGAGACGGGGGCCACCGTGGTGGGCATGGAGATCCTCCGCTCCAGGGCGGAGCAGATCGAGGAGGAGGCCCGCAACAAGGCCGTGGTCCAGCTGGCCATCGGCACCCTGTCCTATTCGGAACTGGAGGCGGTGGAGCACATCTTCGAGGAGCTCAAGGGGGAGGAAGGGCTGCTGGTGGCCAGCAAGATTGCGGACCAGCTGGGCATCACCCGTTCCGTCATCGTCAACGCCCTGAGGAAATTCGAAAGCGCCGGCGTCATCGAATCCCGCTCCCTGGGGATGAAGGGGACCTACATCAGGGTCTTAAACCCCTACCTCCTGGAGGAACTGGACAAAAAGACCAAGCGCTAGTCCCCCCCGGCGAAGGGTTTCGCTTGGGCACGATCGGGCATCATAAAGAGTAGTGAAAAACTACTCTTTTTTTGTTATAAATTCCCCGGCAAATAGCTATAGTATTAGCATGAGGGAAGGTGATGGAATGACAGCGAAAAGAAGGAAGAACGGTTTCATCCACGGGGTGGCCTTCGGGATGGCCCTCCTGGCCGGGTTCCTGCTCCTTTCCGGGGCCTTTTTCGTTAACCGGGGCGTGCAGGTCTACCTGGACAGCGGCGAGATCTCCGCCTCCGTGGGGTCCCAGGTCACCTGGTATGCGGAGCGGGACCTGCCCCGGATGATCGACGGGGCCAAGGCGGAGATCCCGGAGATTGTCCGCCAGGAGATGGAGGGGCAGCTGACCTCCACCCGCATGGAGATCGCCGGCTTCATCTTCACCCTGCCCGACGAGCTGGCGGCGCAGCTGGAGGGCTTTCTGCGGGAGAATGTGGAGAATTCCGTGTACCGCCTCCTGGACGGCATCGATACCCGGGAGCTCTCGAGGGAGATCGGGGAGACGGCGGCCTACCTGGTGCAGGAGCAGATGCAGGAGACCCTCCACGGCCAGACCTTTACCATCACGGTCCTGGGCCCCATCCGCATGCCCGTCACCGTCTTCATCCGGGACTATGCCCCGGGGATGCATGAATAAGTTGCCATTTCACCGAATCTGTGTTATACTTCGTTTTGGTGAAAACACACGCTTCCCGACGGCCGTAAGGGTGCCTACGGGTTTTACGGCCGCAGGACGGGGGCGGAGGAAAAAAACCAAGAGAGGAGGTGTAGCTGCATGGCAGTAGTATCCATGAAGCAGCTGCTGGAAGCCGGGGTCCACTTCGGGCATCAGACCCGCCGGTGGAACCCCAAGATGAAAGACTACATCTTTATGGAGAGGAACGGCATCTACATCATCGACCTGCAGAGAACCGTCAGGTTGATGGAGGAGGCCTACAACTTCATCAAGGACCTGACGGCTGCTGGCGAGAAGGTCCTCTTCGTGGGGACCAAGAAGCAGGCCCAGGAATCGGTGCAGGTGGAAGCGGAACGGGCCGGGGTTTTCTACGTGAACCAGCGCTGGCTGGGGGGCATGCTGACCAATTTCCGCACCATCCGCAAGCGGATCGACCGGCTCTTCGAGCTGGAGAAGATGGAGGCCGACGGCATTTTCGATGTGCTGCCCAAGAAAGAGGTCATCCGCCTCAGGCACGAGCAGCAGAAACTGCAGAAGTTTCTCTCGGGCATCCGGGATATGAAGAAGCTGCCGGCAGCGGTCTATATCATCGACCCGCGGAAGGAAAAGATCGCCGTTGCCGAAGCGCGCAAGCTCAACATTCCCATCGTGGCCATCGTCGATACCAACTGTGACCCCGATGAAGTGGATTACATGATCCCCGGGAACGACGATGCCATCCGGGCGGTAAAGCTCATCACGTCCCGCATGGCCGATGCCGTCCTGGAAGGGATGCAGGGCTTCCAGATGGCCCAGGAAGCGGAAGCCATGGCCGCAGCGGAAGGGGAAAACCCGGAAGCAGGCGGCGAAGGCCCCGGCGCCCAGGGGCCCCGGGAAGGCGGGGAGAAGGAAGCGGGCCAGCCGGTAGCGGCAGCCAAAAAGGATTAAAAGAGGGAAGGTAACGGCAGCCCTTGCCGCTACCTTCTTTTTCAAAAAACAGTAAAGGAGGCCTTTGTATGATCAGTGCAGCCATGGTCAAGGAACTGCGCCAGCAGACGGGTGCGGGGATGATGGACTGCAAAAACGCCCTCACGGAATGTCAGGGCGACATGAAAAAAGCCAAGGAGCTGCTGCGGGAAAAAGGTCTTGCCGCCGCAGCCAAGAAAGCGGGGCGGGTGGCTGCCGAGGGGATCGTGGATTCTTATATACACCTGGGCGGCAAGATCGGCGTCCTGGTGGAAGTGAATTGCGAGACGGACTTCGTGGCCCGAAACGAGGATTTCAAGGCCTTCGTCCGGGATATCTGCCTGCAGGTGGCGGCGGCCAACCCCCTGTATCTGGCCAAAGAGGACGTACCGGAAGAGATCATCGGGCAGGAGAAGGATTTCCTGCGCAAGCAGGCGTTGAACGAGGGGAAACCGGAAAAGATCGTGGACAAGATCGTCGCCGGCCGCATCGCCAAGTACTACGAGGAAAACTGCCTGCTGGAGCAGCGTTTCGTCAAGGACATGGACATGAAGATCAAGGACCTGGTGACGGAGAAGGTTTCCCAGATAAAAGAGAATATCAGCATTCGCCGTTTTGCCCGCTTCGAGATGGGGGAAGGCCTGGAGAAGAGGGGCTGCGACCTGGCGGCGGAAGTGGCGGAAATGACCCGGAAAGGGTAGAGAAAAAAGGCACTCCGGTGTCTTTTTTTCTGGTAACCTGAAAAAGGAATTGCCGGGAATACGTAGAATATGTAATAGGGACTGGGGGGTACGGGCAGTTTATGGATAATCCGAAGTACAAGCGTGTGGTTTTGAAACTCAGCGGTGAAGCCCTGGCGGGGGACAAGGGGTACGGGATCGATGCGGAGGTATTGCGCTCCATCGCCGAACAGATGCGGGAGCTCAGCAAGTACCGGGTGGAAATCGCGGTGGTGGTGGGCGGCGGCAACATCTGGCGGGGGGCCCCGGCCAGCAAGCTGGGCATGGACCGGGCCACGGCCGACTACATGGGGATGCTGGCCACCGTCATCAATGCCCTGGCTCTCCAGGACGCCCTGGAAGGCATGGCGGTGGACACCCGGGTCCAGACGGCCATCGAGATGCGCCAGGTGGCGGAGCCCTACATTCGCCGCCGGGCCATCCGGCACCTGGAGAAGGGCCGGGTGGTCATCTTCGCGGGGGGCACGGGGAACCCCTATTTCTCCACCGATACCACGGCGGCCCTGCGGGCGGCGGAGATCGAGGCGGAGGTCATCCTCCTGGCCAAGGGAAAGGTGGATGCTGTCTACGATGCGGATCCCCTGGTGGACCCCAAGGCCAACCGGTACACGGAGCTGGAATACATAGACCTGTTGAACAAGAATCTTGGGGTAATGGATGCCACGGCAGCCTCCCTGTGCATGGATAACAAGATTCCCCTGATCGTCTTCGGACTCAACAAATCGGGGAACATCAAGAAGGCCATCATGGGGGAGAAGATCGGGACTTTGGTCAAGGGACAATAGTAAAGGGGGGATACGATGATACCTGAAATCATGAAAGATGCGGAAGAGCGCATGCAGAAGGCAGTGGCCGCCCTGGTCAGGGAGCTGAAGAGCTTGAGGGCGGGAAGGGCCACACCGGCCCTTTTGGACAAAATCATGGTAGATTATTACGGTGCCCCCACGCCGCTGAACCAGCTGGCCAACATCTCCGCCCCCGAGGCGCGGCTCCTGGTGGTCCAGCCCTGGGACAAGAATGTGGTCAAGGAGGTGGAGAGGGCCATCATGAAGTCGGACCTGGGGCTAACCCCCAACAGCGACGGGGCCATCATCCGCCTCGCCATCCCGGAACTGACCCAGGAGCGCCGCCGGGAGCTGGTGAAGGTGGTCAAGAAGAAGGCGGAGGAAGCCCGGGTGGCCGTCCGCAATATCCGCCGGGAGGCCAACGACAGCGTCAAGGAACTCGAGAAGGACAAGGACATTTCGGAGGACGAATCCCACCGGGCCCAGGACGAGGTCCAGAAGTTGACGGATAAGTACGTGAAGGAAGTGGACGGGGTTTTGCAGACCAAGGAAGAGGAAATCATGGAGGTCTAGGGCTTCTCATGGAACGGATTCCCGACGAAAGGATTCCCGATGTCCTGGGCAAACCCCTGGGAAAGGCGGAGGTCTCCGTGCGAGGAGCAGGCCTTATCCCCCAAATCATCATCACATCACCCCCCAATAGACGGGAGAGAGAGGGGAGTTTCCGTGTGGTGCGGCAGCGACTGCTTCCTAACCGGCACATGGAACTGGTGATTGCCAAAGAAAAAGGGGGAAAGGAGGTGGGAGAGGATGCCCTTTAAGATTACGGAGGAATGCATTGCTTGTGGTGCTTGTGTCGATGTATGCCCCATGGAGGCCATCGTGGAAGAGGGAGATACCTTCGTTATTACCGACGAGTGTTCAGAATGCGGAAGTTGTGTGGATGAGTGCCCCAACGAGGCAATTATCGAAGTGGATTAATACCAGGGACCCCCTCAAAAGGGGGTCCGTTCATCATAGGCGAGGTGGGGGGTACCCTTGGATATCAAGAAGATTCCCCGGGTTTTCCTGAAAAGGTTTTCCCCGGCCAGGAAGGAAAGCAGGCTCCTTAAGGCTGTCCTTAAGGGGCCCGTTCCCCTGCACATTGCCATCATCATGGACGGGAACGGCCGCTGGGCCAAGCGACGGGGGCTCCCCCGCCAGTTCGGCCACAAGGCGGGCATCGACACCATCCGGAATGTGGTCAAATGGGCCGATGAGATCGGGGTCAAAATTCTGACCCTGTACGCCTTTTCCACCGAGAACTGGCGTCGGCCCCGGCTGGAGGTGGATTTTCTCATGCGGCTGCCCGTGGATTACCTGGAGACGGAGCTGGAAAAACTCCTTAAGAACAACATCAAGCTGCAGGTTTTCGGGGAAACCGACGGGCTTCCCGACCACACCCGGGAGGCCGTCTGTGAAGCCACGGAGAAGACGGCAAAAAACAGCGGCCTGGTCCTGAACCTGGCCTTCAACTACGGCAGCCGGGCGGAGATCCTCAAGGCCGTCCGGGAAATCGCCCAGAAGGTGGCGGAGGGGGTTCTCTCGCCGGAAGGGGTGGACGAGGAGGAGTTCTGCAGGCACCTCTATACCGGGGGGCTGCCGGACCCGGATCTGATGATCCGGCCCAGCGGCGAGCTCCGCATCAGCAACTTTTTGCTGTGGCAGATGGCCTATGCGGAGTTCTGGTTCTCCAACACCCTGTGGCCGGATTTTTCCCGGCGGGAATTTCTCCAGGCCGTGTTGGACTACCAGCAGAGGGACCGGCGCTTCGGGGGCATAAAATTTTAGGGACGGGTGAGGGATATGTTGAAGCAGCGGGTGCTGGCGGCAGTTCTGGGAATCCCCTTGATCATCTACCTGGTCTACCGGGGCGGGTTTTTTTACTTCGCCCTGGTGCTCCTCATCGCCCTGGTCAGCCTCAGGGAGTACCTGGCCATGGTGGGCAGGGGGGAATTCATCCTGCCCCGGGGGCTGGTCCTGGCGGCGGCCCTGGGGGTTTTGGGGGTGCAGTTTTACTCTCCGGAAAATTTCGCCTTCGTCCTCATTTTTATTCTTCTTCTCTTTGCTTTCCTGCACGTCCTCTTTTTCCCCCGCCTGACGCCATGGGAATTGATGACAGTCATGTGGGGTATCCTGTATATTGCAGGATGCCTGAGCTTTCTGCTGCTGCTGCGGGCCCGGGAGGGGGGATTCCTGCTGACCCTCTTCCTCTTTACCGGCATCTGGGCCAACGACACCGGCGCCTATTTTGTGGGCTTAAACCTGGGGAGGCGGAAGCTGGCCCCCCTGGTGAGCCCCAAAAAGACGGTGGAGGGGGCTGTGGGGGGGACCCTGCTGACGCTCCTTTTCCTGGTTGCCTTCGCCTGGATTTTCCGCCTGGATCGGGGGATGGCCCTGGGGGCGGGGCTGTTGATCTCCCTGGCGGGCTACAGCGGGGATCTGGTCATCTCCGCCATGAAGCGGCATTTTCACATCAAGGACACGGGGGCCATCATTCCCGGCCACGGCGGGTTTTTGGACCGCTTTGACAGTCTCATCTTTGCCGCCCCCCTCTTTTACATCTTGCTGGCGCTGGCCTACTAGGGCGGCGGGGGAGGCGTTTGGGTATGGAGAAGAAAAGAATTGTCATTTTGGGTTCCACCGGTTCCATCGGGCGGCAGGCCCTGGAGGTGGTGGACAGCCACCCCCGGGCCTTCGAGGTGGTGGGCCTGGCGGCCGGGGGCAACATCCGTCTCCTGGAGGAACAGGTGCGAAGGTACCGTCCGGCCTACGCCGCCGTGGCGGACCCGGAGGCGGCGGCGGTTTTTAGGGGGAAGGTCAGGGACCTGCCGGCGGCGGTCCTGGAGGGCCGGGAAGGGCTGCTGGAGCTGGCGGCAGTGGAGGGCTACGACCTGCTTCTGGCGGCCATCGTGGGCTTTTGCGGGCTAATGCCCACCCTGGAGGCCATCCGGCGGGGAAAGACCATCGCCCTGGCCAACAAGGAAACCCTGGTGGCGGCGGGAGAGGTGGTCATGCCCCTGATCCGGGAGCGGGGGGTTTCCCTGATCCCCGTGGACAGCGAGCACTCCGCCATTTTCCAGTGCCTCAAGGGGGAAGGGGCGGCAGCACCCGTCCAGAGGATCCTCCTCACGGCTTCCGGCGGGCCATTCCGGGGCCGGAGCCGGGAAGAACTGGCAGGGGTGGGGCCGGAGGAGGCCCTGAAGCACCCCCGCTGGCAGATGGGCAAAAAGATTACCATCGATTCCGCCACCCTGATGAACAAGGGTTTGGAGGTCATCGAGGCCCGCTGGCTCTTCGATGTGGGCTATGACCGGATCGAAGTCCTGGTCCACCCCGAAAGCATCGTCCACTCCCTGGTGGAGTTTGCCGACGGGTCCACCCTGGCCCAGCTGGGGCTGCCGGATATGAAGGTGCCCATCCAGTATGCCTTCAGCTACCCCGGGCGGTGGCCTCGGGAAGATGAGAGATTGGACCTGGCTGCCCTGGGGAGCCTTACCTTTGGGCGGCCCGACGGGGACGCCTTCCCCTGCCTGCCCCTGGCCTACGAGGCGGGCCGGCGGGGGGGGACCATGCCGGCGGTTTTGAATGCCGCCAATGAGGTGGCTGTCCAGGCTTTTTTGCAGAAAAAGGTGGAGTTTACCCGCATTCCGCATATAATTGAACAGGTAATGTCCCGGCACCGGCCCCTTTTTGAGCCCAACACCCGGGATATCCTGGATGCTGACTACTGGGCCAGGCAGGAGAGCCTGCGGGCCCTGGAATAAAGTGGGAGTTGAGTTGCCATGCTGATTACCATCATTTCTTCGGTTTTTGTCTTCGGGCTTTTGATCTTCTGCCACGAACTGGGCCATTTTATCGTGGCCAAGCGGGCGGGGGGGACGGTTCGGGAATTTGCCCTGGGCTTCGGCCCCAAAGCTGTGTCCTGGCATTCCGGGGGGGCGGATTATTCCCTCAGGGTATTCCCCCTGGGGGGCTTCGTGCGCCTGGTGGGGGAGGACCCGGAGGAAGTGGAGGAGCCGGGGAGTTTTCAAAAACAGAAGGTGCT
>PWVN01000275.1 GCA_003561835.1 Syntrophomonadaceae bacterium | reverse complement strand
CTCGGCTGGAAAAGGCATCCACAATCTGCTTCGTGCTGCTGTAGATCCCCTTGGCCAGGGGAATTCTCTGGATGAGCTTTTCCCCGATTCTCAGGAGCTTGTTCCCCAGCAGGTTGGTGGTCAAAGACCCGGCCAGGAGAACCAGGAGGATGCTCAGGAGAAACCCTGCCCCCGGCAGCTCCCGCCCGGCTAGGGCCTCCAAAAAATTTCCCAGGAAATTATCCAGGGTGGTGAAGAGGAAGTAGAGGAGGTACAGGGTGACCACCAGGGGGAGCAGGGCCAGGATGCCCGCGATAAAAACCCTTTGCAGCTTTTTCATAAAATCCCTCCCAACAGCATTTTTATCCGAAGTTGTTGAGTAAGTTTACTTTCGGGGTCAGGCCCAAAAGTAAACTTACTCCCCCGGCTCGGGGGGTCAGCCTAAAAGTAAACCAAACTGAAAATTGTCTGTCTATTTCCATCTTCCGATGATGCCACCAAAGGCGGCATGGGAGTCTTGCTCCCCCCCGGGGTTCCCGGGGCCTGGGGGGGCTGGGGGGCCCGGGGTGGACGCCGGAGTATTGCGGGCTTTACATAAAGGATGACTTACAGTAATATGTATGTAGATTCGACACCATCATTATACTCGATTATCAAAGGAGAATCACGGTGTTAATCATTTTTTTTGAGGCTTACATGCCGGAAATCTACTTCATATACGGGTTGTCCTTTTTCCTCATGGGCTTTGCCATCTCCCTGCAGGTCCGCCGCAACAGCAGTTTCACCATGGCCCGGAGCCTCTGGCTCCTGGCGGTTTTCGGGTTCCTCCACGGCATCTCGGAATGGTTCTATTTCTACGTGCCCTACCGGGCCGCCCTGTCTGGGGAGAACCTCACCTACATCTTCCGCCTGCTGGAGTTGAATTTCATCGGCATTTCCTTTGCCTTCCTCCTTTTTTTCGGCATCCGGCTTTTAGATGATGTCCTGGTCCACCAAAGCTTCAAAAAACTCCTGTACCTGGCCGTCGCCCTCACGGCCCTCTGGTTTGGCTATTTCACCGTGTACCGCCTCTTGATCCTGCAGGAGAACACGGCCTACTGGATCACCATGGGAGATATTTACAGCCGCCACTTCTTCGGCCTGCCGGGCGGCCTGCTGTCCGCCTATGCCGTCTACCGGCAGCGGGATCAGGTGAAGCTCTTCGGGGGCAGGCCCGGCGTCATCCTGGGCCTCAACATCCTGGCGTTTTCCTTTGTCCTCTACTCCCTGGTAGCCGGGGCGGTGGTGCCCCCGGCCCCGGTGTTCCTGGCCGGGGTGATCAATACGGAGAACTTTTTCCTGGTCACGGGGATCCCCAGCCCTGTAATCCGCATGGTCTCCTGCATTATCATCACTGTCTCCATGCTCCGGGTTTTGACCCTTTTCCAGGAGGAAAAAACCGCCCTGATCCGTAAGGTGGTGAGCGAGAATGCTGTCCTCATGGAAAGGGAAAGGATAAAAAAAGACCTGCATGACGGCATCATCCAGTCCCTGTATGCTGTGGGGCTCCACCTCAAGGAAGTGGAATATCTCCTCCAGGACCAGGCTTACCCGGAGGCGGATGAAAAGATTGAGTCCATCATCGAAGAGTATGATAAGGTCATCTCGGACCTGCGCATGTATATCCAGGATTTAAAAAGGGTCGAACTGGCCGGGTTGGACCTGCGGCAACTGATCGAGGAAGTGGCTTCCATCTTCAGTGCTTCCAACCTGCACGTGATGGCGGGAGAGGGGTTGAAACGCTACCATCTCTCGCCGGAGAGTAAGGTGCACCTGTTCCACATCCTGCGGGAACTTCTAACCAATGCCGTCAAGTACAGCGGTGCGGGCCGCATCGAACTCAATGCCTACTGCCGCCAGCGAACTCTCCATGTCAGCCTGCAGGACAACGGCAAGGGGTTTGAGCTGATGGAGCTGAAGGAGAAGCAGGACCGCAGGGAGAAGTTGGGCCTGCTGCACGTCAGGGCCCGGGTGGAAGCCATCCACGGGAGCTTCCAGTTGATGAGCCAAAAAGGCAAGGGTACCCGGGCGGTTGTAACCATTCCACTGGAAGAGGGGTGTGAAGATGACCAAAGTGATGATCGTGGACGACCACGAGGTGGTCCGCCTGGGGCTCAAAGGGCTGTTAAACCGTAACCCCGGATTCACCGTAGTGGCTGAGGCAGGGTCGGTGCAGGAGGCCGTGGAACAGGCAGCTCTGGCCAAACCCGATCTGGTGATCATGGATGTGCGCCTTCCCGACGGCAGCGGCGTGGAGGCCTGCCGCCGGATTCTCGAGAAGCACCCGGAAATGAAGGTCATCATGCTGACCTCCTTTCCCGATGATGATGTGGTCATCGAAGCCATCCTGGCCGGTGCTTCGGGTTTCGTGTTGAAGGAAATCAAGGGGAACTCCCTGGTGGAAGCGGTGGAGAAAGTGGCCCGGGGCCAATCCCTGCTGGACCCCACGATTACGGGGAATGTCCTCCAGTATATGAAGAAGCGGGAGGACGGGGGGTCCGAACGGTTGGAAGACCTGCTGACCTCCCGGGAACTGAAGGTCCTCTCCCTGGTGGCGGAAGGCAAGACCAACCGGGAGATCGGGGACGAACTCTACCTGAGCGAGCGGACGGTGCGCAATCACCTGAGCCGGGTTTTGCACAAGCTGAACGTGAGCAACCGGGCCCAGGCAGCGGCTTTCTACGCCACCCGGGGCAAGAAAAAGTGAAGGGGTTTTGACCATGCTGGCACTGGGAATCGATGTGGGCTCCCTGACGGCAGAGGCTGTCCTCATAAACCAGGCCAAAGAGGTGCTGGCGGGCTGCATCCTGCCGACGGGGGCTAACAGCCGCAGGGCCGGGGAGGGGGATCTGGCGGCGGCCCTGGCTCAAAGCGGAAAACAGAGAGGGGATATCGGCTTTGTGGTGGCCACGGGTTACGGCCGCATCAGCCTGGACTTTGCCGGGAAGCAGGTCACGGAGATCACCTGTCATGCCCGGGGGATCCACCACCTTCGCCCGGAGGTCAGAACCCTCATCGATATCGGCGGCCAGGACAGCAAGGCCATCCGGGTCAGCTCCCGGGGGCGGGTCCTGGATTTCATCATGAACGACAAGTGCGCTGCCGGAACCGGCCGTTTTCTGGAAGTGATGGCCGGGGCCCTGGAGATGGAACTGGACCAGCTGGCGGCAGGGGGCTCCCGGGCAAAGGCTTCCGTGCCCATCAGCAGCATGTGCACCGTCTTCGCGGAATCGGAGGTGGTATCCCTCCTGGCAGCGGACCACCCCCGGGAAAACATCATCCGGGGCATCCACGAAGCCATCGCCCTCCGTACCGCCGGCATGCTGCGGCGGATCGGCCTGGAGGAACCCCTGGCCATGTCGGGAGGGGTGGCCAAGAATTCCGGGGTGGTCCGGGCCCTGGAAGAACAGCTGGGCTGCAGCATCTTCGTCCCGGAAGAACCCCAGATCGTCGGCGCCCTGGGGGCGGCCCTCATCGCCCTGGACCACCTGCAGGTTTTTGGGGGGGAGGGGGAAGCAGGGGCCCTGGGAGACTGAAAAAGCACCCCAACGGGTGCTTTCCTTATGGACAGAGGTTTTGGGACTTGCAGATCCAGGTCTGCCATTTCGGCAGAGCCGGTGGGTGCTTCTGAGGGTCTAACCTGCAGGCTGCTTAGGAGAGGACCTCATAGCCCGCAGCCGTGACGGCCCCCTTAAGCTCCTCTTCGGAGATTTTTTCCGAATCGAACTCCACCTCCACCTGGGCCTTCTGCAGGTCAACCTGGGCTTTATCTACTCCCTCCAGGGTTTTCAGGGCTTTTTCCACGCTGGCCTTGCAGTGGTTGCAGGACATGCCCTCCACGCTGAAAACGATGGCATTCTTGGCCAATTTCTATCACCTCCTGGTTAGATTATGCCGATAAAAAAGCCCTTTGTCAAATAAGGGGGAGAAAAATTAGGTGGTTGCAGGTTATTTATTTATGGTATAATGGGGGTACACAAGAACTTGGACAGGAGTGAGGACTATGAGGTTTGGACCGCTGGAAATCGGGCTGATCCTGCTGGTGGTGCTGCTGATCGTGGGCCCCAAGAAGATCCCGGAGCTGGCCAGGGGTTTGGGACAGGGCATCAAGGAGTTCAGGTCCGCCAACAAGGAAGAGAACAACGAGGAATAGCCTCTACGCGAGATAAATTTAATACGGTTCTCCGAGCCTTTTAACCTAAAGGATTCCCAGGGTTATCAGGCCGTTAGGGTAAAGAGGGAAACCTTTTTGCCTCCCATCTTTGGAAAGGAGAACAGTTTCTGAAAACTGTCCTTTTCCAAAGAATGGACAGTTTTTGTATGGGGGTGGGTGCATGGCCCTGCAGGACAGCTTCGGCAGGAAAATCGATTACCTGCGCATTTCCTTGACGCCAAAGTGCAATTTCAAATGTTTTTACTGCCGTCCCCAGGGGGACTGCCTGCCCGGGGACTACCCGAATCCCCTTACGCGGTGGGAAATCGAAAGGATTGTCCGGGTGGCGGCGGCTTTGGGGATCAGCAAAATCCGCCTGACGGGGGGGGAACCCCTGCTGAAGCCGGACCTCCTGACCATCATCAGGCAGATCGCCCGAACCCCGGGAATCTCCGACATTTCCCTGACCACCAACGGGTTTTTCCTGGCCGCCAAGGCCGCTGCCCTGAAAAAGGCGGGGTTGAACCGGGTCAATATAAGTCTCGACTCTTTAAACGATGAGCGCTTCCGCCGCATCACCGGCGGGGGCCGCCTGAGCAAGATCAAGGCGGGCATCGATGCCGCCACCCGGGTAGGTCTGACCCCCTTAAAGATCAATATGGTGGTCATCAAGGGGGTCAATGACGACGAGATCCGGGATTTTGCCGCCCTGACCCGGGATAGGGATATCCACATCCGCTTTATCGAGTACATGCCCCTGGGCGACGGCCACAACCAGTGGCAGGAGCGCTACCTTTCGGTAAAGGAGATTATGGAGGTCTGCCAAAGCCTGGGCCCCCTGGAAAGGGTAGTGGAGAAAGTCCAGGGGAACGGACCTGCCCGCTACTACCGCCTGGCCGGCTACCGGGGAGTCCTGGGCTTTATCTCCCCCATCAGCGAGCACTTCTGCGGGACCTGCAACCGCTTCCGGGTAACCTCCGACGGCATGCTGAAGCCCTGCCTCTTTTCCGGGGAGGAACTCAACCTGCGGGAGGCCATGGACGATGACGAAGCCATAAAAGCCCTGTTTTCTAGAGCTTTGGACATAAAACCATCCCCCCTAAAGCCCCCCTACCTCGCCCAGCACCACTGCGAGGGGGTCCGGGCCAGGGGAATGGTGGAGATAGGAGGGTGATGCCGGTGAAGGCCGAAATCGTGGCCGTCTGCCGCAGCCAGAAGAAAGGTGAAAAGAAGACGGATGTGGGGGAAGGGTACCTGCAGGCCGGCCAGGGCCTGCTGGAGGATGCCCACGGAGGGGACTGGCATAGGATGCTGAGCCTTTTGGCCCTGGAGAGCATCGACAGCATGCGGGAGAAGGGCCTGGACGTGGGGCCGGGGGATTTTGCCGAGAACATCACCACCCGGGGCATCGATCTGGTTTCCCTGCCCCTGGGCACCCGCCTGCAGGTGGGGGAGGCCCTGGTGGAAGTTACCCAGATCGGCAAGGAGTGCCACAACCGCTGCGCCATCTACTACCAGGCCGGCGATTGTGTCATGCCCCGGGAAGGGATTTTCGCCCGGGTCCTGGCATCGGGCCCAGTCAAAAGGGGGGACCCGGTCCGGATCCTGACGCCGGAGGAAGCGGGGCCCCTGTCCTAACTAAGACGCCGCCCGGATATTCTGTAACAGGCAAACAGCCCCGTAACCGGGGCTGTTCCGCGTTATTCCGGGAAAGGGAGGCCTGTTTGCCCGAGGGCTCCCCCGGCCGTCATAGTCCAAGCCCTCATCCCTCCAGGGCCGGGATGAGAAACTCCAGGCTCAGCTCCCGCAACAGGGTGGGCTCCGGCTTCCCCCCGGGGGTCAGGCGCCTCAGCCGGCGCTGAAAAAAATTGCCACTTAGTTTTCTCCTTTATGGGTCAATTTTATCCCGAAGTCCTGTTTCCCCGATACGCTGCCTCCAGGAGCCCCAAGAGCTCCTCTTCCCCCGCTTCCCGGGGGTTCGTGTACATGGCCCCATCCGTCAGGGCCATCTCCGCCACCGCCGGGAAATCCTCCCTCGTAAGCCCCGCTTCCGCCAGGCTCCCGGGCAGGCGGCACCGGTTCATGAGCTGCCGGATTTTCTCCGCCAGCACCCGGGGCGCCTCCTTCCCCTTCAGGCCGAAGAGGCGCAGGGTCAAGTCCTCGTAAAGGAGGTACCCCGAGCCCTCCCCGTTGAAGAGAACCGCAGCAGGCAGCAGCAGACCGACGGCCAGGGCGTGGGGTATGCCTTTGATTCCCCCCAGGGCATGGGCCAGGGCATGGGCGCACCCCACCATGGTGTTGGAGAAGGCCAGACCCGCCAGGTTGCTGGCCAGGAGCATCCCCAGCCGACTCTGGACATCTTTCCCCTCCCGCACCGCCTTTTCCAGGTGGGTAAAAACTAGAGCCGCTGCCTCGGCGGCCAGCCCCCGGGACAGGGGGTTGGCGGAGATGGACACGTAGGACTCCACGGCGTGGCCCAGGGCATCCATGCCCGAGGCTGCCGTCAGGAGGGGGGGCATGCTCAGGGTAAACTCCGGGTCCAGGAGGGCCAGGGAGGGGACAAGGCGGGGGCTCAGGTAGGTAATTTTGCTGTGCTGGTCCCGGTCCAGGACCAGGGCGAACTGGGTGACCTCACTTCCCGTCCCCGCCGTGGTGGGGATGGCCCCCAGGGGGTGCAGGGGCCGGTTGATCTGGTTGAACCCCTGGTAATCCAGCAGGCTCCCCCCCAGGTTCATGACCACGTTGATGCCCTTGGCCGTATCGATACAGCTGCCTCCCCCCAGGGCCAGGAGGTAGTCGGCGCCTGCCTGCCGGGCCAGGTGGGCGCCCCTCTCCACCAGCCTCACCTCCGAGTCCGGCGTCACCTCGTCGAACACCCCCACCACGTCCACTTTCCCCAGGGAGGAGACGACTCTATCCACGTAGCCCAGGTCCTCCATCTGTTTGTCGGTGATGAGAAAGGCTTTTTTGCATCCCACCGCCAGGATTTCCTTTTCCAGGTCCTTCAGGACCCCGGGGCCGGCCACAATCCGGGTGGGCAGGGAGTACTCCCAGTAGTCAGGCAGCATCAGCGATCCCTCCTCGCTTTTAGAATAACAATAAAATTCTGAAGAGTAAAGGCTTCCCCGGTCTTCTGCTGGAATTATTTTTGGGAATTATTTTTTATACCCGAGACCCCCCGCCCCTTCTTTTTTTACCGGAAGTTTTGTGTTAAACTTAGGGAGATGAGCAGAGAACCATCAGCAAAGGAGCTGAAACAGCATGTTTTTTGGAGGCAGGCCCGGAATTCAGGAATTGATCGTGGTTTTGGTCATCGCCCTGATCATCTTTGGCCCCCGCAAACTGCCGGAGATCGGCAGCGCCCTGGGGAAGAGCCTGAGGGAATTCAAAAAGGCCACCAACGAGATGAAGAAGACCATCAGCCTGGACGAAGAGGAGGAACCGGCAGAAAAGAAAGAGGTAAAGCCGGAAAGCAAACCTCCTGCCGAGGCGGCGGTTCAGGAAGAGGCGGAGGAAGATTCCAGGGAGTCCTAGGAGCAAGGGGATGAGCAGGAGGAAGCCCGGGAGCAGGGCAGCCCCGTTGAAAAGTCACTACAGAAGGCCCCGGACCGGGGCTGGGAATGGAGCAAGCAGGCGTGAAAAGGAAAAATCACGAACTGGCCATGTCGGTATTGGAGCATCTGGACGAATTGCGCAAACGGCTCATGATTATTGCGGTGATTCTTCTGGTGGCTGCAGCCATTGCTTTTTTCTTTGT
>PWVN01000286.1 GCA_003561835.1 Syntrophomonadaceae bacterium | reverse complement strand
GCCACCGGGGGTTTGGGGCAGGTGTACGCCCGAACGACAAATCCTCCGGTAGCCACGGGAGACGGCATTGCCATGGCATACCGGGCGGGGGCCGCCATTAAGGATATGGAATTCATCCAATTTCACCCCACCGTCTTTGCTGCCGGACAGGGAAGGGATTCTTTCCTGATCTCGGAAGCCGTCCGGGGGGAAGGCGCTGTTTTGCGTAACGCCCGGGGCCAGCGTTTTCTGGACACCTATCACCCCATGGCTGAGCTGGGACCCAGGGATGTGGTAGCCCGGGCCATTCTGGATCAGATGTGCAGGCACAAAAGCCCCCATGTCTGCCTGGACATTACCCACCGGGACAGGAAATACTTGCAAAACCGTTTTCCCACCATTTTCTCCCTGGCGGCGAGACACGGATATGACCTGTCCCGGGATTGGCTGCCTGTGGTACCTGCAGCCCATTATTCCATGGGAGGCATTTGTACGGGGCCAAAGGGGCAAACGAGCTTAACGGGGCTTTATGCCTGCGGGGAAGTGGCCTGCAGCGGCATTCACGGTGCCAACAGGCTGGCCAGCAATTCCCTCCTGGAGGGTCTGGTATTTGCCGCCCGGGCTGTGGAGGAAATCAAAAAGGACGGCAAGGCCCGTATCGGAAAGGTCAAGGTTAAGGACGAACAAAGCCGGAACCCCATCTCTCTCTGGCAGGAGAGGAAGGTCAGGAAGCAGTTAAGAGAGGCCATGTTTCGCGATGCCGGGATCATCCGGGATCAAGGGGGCCTTATAAAACTTGGCTCCCTCCTCAACTCTTACCGGCCCCTCCTGCAGGGAGTTCCCGGGAACAGGGGCGGGTGGGAACTGCAAAATATCATCATCACAGCGGGCCTGATTCAAACCGGGGCCCTGGAACGGACGGAAAGCCGCGGTGCCCATTTTCGCACGGATTTTCCCCACCCGGACCCTGCCTGGGCCAGGCATCTGTGTTATGCAAAAGACCGGAAGGAGGGCATCCTGCATGCATCTCATGCAGTTTAGGAGCCTGGTGGCTGCAGCCCTGGCGGAGGACCTGTCCTGGGGGGATATCACCAGCGACAGCATTTTTACGGATGAAATGGGCAGGGCCTTCATCACGGCCAAGAAAGCCGGAGTTGCCTGCGGGCTCCCGGTGGCCGCGGAGGTCTTCTCCCAGGTGGACCCGTGCCTGGATTTTACCGCCTCCTTCCGGGACGGCCAGGAGATCAAGCCCGGGGACTGCCTGGCGGAACTGGCCGGGCCGCTGGCCTCCATCCTCAAGGGGGAACGAACAGCCTTGAATTTTTTGCAGCGCTTGAGCGGTATCGCCACCGCTGCCCGGGCCGCCGTAGTGGCGGTGGCGGGGACGGGGGCACAGATCGTGGATACCCGGAAGACCACCCCCGGGTTTCGCCTCCTGGAGAAATATGCGGTGCGGGTGGGGGGGGCAAAAAACCACCGCTTCCACCTGGGGGATATGGCCCTCATCAAGGACAACCACATCCGGGGGGCCGGTTCCATCGGGGCGGCGGTATCCCGGGTGCGCGCCAGGGCAGGCTTCCCCCTGAAAATCGAGGTGGAGGCGGCCACCCTGGAGGATGTCCGTGAATCCCTGAAGGCGGGGGTGGAGGTTATCATGCTGGACAACATGGAGGTGGGCCTGATGGCGGAAGCCGTCAGGCTGGTGGACGGCAGGGCCCTGGTGGAAGCCTCCGGCGGGATTACCCGGGAGAATCTGCAGGAAGTGGCGGCGACGGGTGTGGACCTCATTTCCCTGGGGTACCTGACCCACAGTTCTCCCGCCCTGGACATGACCCTGAACCTGGTAGATCCTTGAAAGGAGGAGCAGAGTTGGCAAAGGCGCTTTTGGTGATCGATATGTTGAAGGATTTTGTGGAGGCCGATGGTGCCCTGTGCATCGGCGATGCGGGGGGGGTCATCCGTCAGGTGGAGTCCCGGATCAGGGAGTATCGCTCCCAGGGCCATCCTGTCATCTACGTGGCGGACCGGCACCATCCCCAGGATGCCGAATTCAAGATGTTCCCCCCCCACTGCCTTTCGGGGGAGCCGGGAAGCGAAGTGGTGGAGGAACTGGCCCCCCGGGAAGATGAAATTACCATTCCAAAGCGGCGCTACAGCGCTTTTTTCGGCACCGATCTCGACCTGACCCTCAGGGAGCTGGGGGTTACCGAGTTGGAACTGGCGGGGGGCTGCACCCAGATCTGCGTCCTGTACACGGCGGCGGACGCCCGCATGCTCCACTATGGGGTGACAGTCCGGAAGGACTGTGTCGCCTCTTTCGACCCCGAGGCCCACGAGTTCGCCTTAAGAGAAATGGAAAAAACCCTGGGGGTCACCGTCCTTTAGGGGCGAGGCCTCAGGTTGACATCAAGGCCGGCAGGCACCAAGGGCTTGAGCCATGAAAATCAACATTAGGGGCAAGCCGTTTTGACCTTTTGAGCCTAAAAAAATTTTCCTGATAATAGCCGGCCGGCAGGTAAACACCTCCTTCCTGTAGAACCATTTTATGGCATAAAGGGAGGAGGTTTCCTTTTGCGGCGTCCCCTGGCTTTCATTACGGCGGCCTACTGTGCCGGAATCCTGGTAGCCCGCCTTCTGTATCCCCTGTCCCGGGAAATTTTAATCGCCTTTATCCTCCTGGGGGGCCTTCTGACCGCCCTGCTGCTGCTGCTCCTGCCCCGTTTCGCTTTGCAAAGGACCCCGGCCGCCCTCTTCCTGCCCTTCTTCTTTCTTGTGGCCCTGGCCAACTACCAGGCAGCGGCGGATGGCATCGGGGGCAACCTGGCTCCTTTTGCCGGGGAAAGGGTTCTGCTGGAGGGGGTGGTGGCGGCAGAGCCGGTGGCCTACCCGGACCGGGTTGTTTACCTCCTGGAAGCCTGCCGGGTGGAAGGGGAGGGGGGAAACCCGGGGGAGGGTATTCCCGTCTTTGGCCGGGTCCGGCTGGTGGTGGATCTGGGTCGAGAGGCGCCGGAATTCCCGGCAGGGGAGGCGGATGGCAGGCATTTCGCCTACGGGGACTGCCTCCGGGTTGAGGGCAGGCTTTCCCTGCCCACCGGGCCCCGGAATCCCGGCGGCTTTGACCGTTTCAAGTTTCTCCTCTCCCAGGGTGCGGGAGCGGAGATCTATGTCAAACCCGATGAGGCCCGGGTTCTTCCCCCGGCGGAAAAACCGCGGGGCCTTACAGACTCCTTCCTGCAAAGGATTTACGTTCTCAAAAACCGCACCCTCGCCCTCTTCCGGGAAAACCTGCCGTCGGAGCGGGCGGCCCTCCTGGGGGGCATCCTCTTCGGCCGGCGCTCCGGCCTGTCCCCCGGGGTGGAGGAAAACTTCCGGGCCAGCGGGGTTTCCCATCTGCTGGCGGTCTCCGGCCTCCACGTGGGAATGTTGGCCTTTCTGGCCGTCAAGCTGTGGGGTCTGCTGGGGGTAAAGGGGGAGCGGGCCTTCCTCCTGAGCCTTCCCTTCGCGGCTCTTTTCACCCTTTTTACCGGGTTTCGCCCCGCCGTCCTCCGGGCCTTCCTCATGCTGGTCATCCTGGCTGCCAGCCAGGGGTTGGGGCGGGACCGGGATTTTCCCAGCGCCCTGGCCCTGTCGGCCCTGGTGTCCCTGCTCATCAACCCCCTGTTCCTTTTTATGCCGGGGTTCCAACTCTCCTATGCCGGCATCGCCGCCATCATCTACTTCTACGAGGACTTTACCCGCTACTTCTCCTTCCTGCCCAAGTTCCTCCGGGGGATTGCCGCCGCGTCCCTGGCAGCCCAACTAGGGGTGGCCCCCCTGACGGCCTTCTATTTTCAGCAGGTATCCCTGGTGGCCCTTCTGACGAACCTCCTCCTGGTGGCTGCCATGGCTCCCCTCCTGGGCGGGGGCCTGGCGGGGGCCCTCCTGGTCAACCTGTGGCCCCCGGGGGGCGGGCTGGCCATAAGGCTCCTGTCGCCCCTGCTGGCCTTTTTCCTGGCCGCCACCGGGTTTTTCGCTTCCCTGCCCTTTGCTGTTGTAAAGGTACCGCATATGTCCCCCTATGCCCTTCTTTTGGCCTACGGGGCTTACCTGGCCTGCCTCAACCGGCAAAGGCTGCGGTCGTGGCTGCCCGCCCTCAAGGCCTTCACTCGCAGGCATATTTTCCCTTTGCTCCTGGCCCTAATCCTACTGGTGGCCCTGGGGTTGGTTCAGGAAATCAGGGAGGAGGGGCTTTTGGAAGTAACCTTCCTGGACGTGGGGCAGGGGGCCTCCGTTTTTATCCGGACCCCTGCCGGCAGGAACATCCTGGTGGACACGGGAGGGGCCCTCTTCCCCCACAGCCGGGACCCGGGAGAGGATGTGCTGCTGCCTTTCTTCCGCCACAGGGGGGTGAAGAGCCTGGACCTTCTCTTCATCAGCCACCCTCATGTGGACCACTACGGCGGCGCCTTTGCCCTTATGGGCCGCTACCCCCCCGGGGTCCTGGCCGTGGGCTCTTCCACGGGGGAAGAGGGCTACCGGGAGCTTCTGAGAAGGGCGGCGGACAGGGGCGCAGGCCTCAAGGTCCTGTCCAGGGGCAGCCGCCTCCCCCTGGGGCCGGGCCTGGAGCTTCTGGTCCTTCACCCCTGGAGCGGCCCCTGGCCTGCGGATTCCAGCACCGCAGAAAACGACAATTCCCTGGTATTGAAGCTTACATACCATGATGTGAGCTTCCTTTTCACGGGCGACATAGAGGTGGCAGGGGAAGCCTTCCTGATGGAATCCCCCCGCGACCTGAAAAGCACCTTTTTGCAGGTGCCCCACCACGGTAGCAGCACATCCTCCGGTGCCGCCTTTCTCCAGGCAGTGGGGCCGGTTGCTGCCGTGATCCCCGTGGGCAGCAACCCCTTCGGCCACCCTGCCCCCCGGGTGTTGGACCGCCTGGCGGCGGAGGGGGTGGAGATTTACCGCACCGATGTGCACGGCGCCGTGACAATTCGGACCGATGGCCGGGACTATACCGTCGAAACCATGCTGCCGGGAGCCTTTGTCAGGGATAACGGGGGGGGCCTTTAACGGCCGGATAAAAATTAAGAGAAGAAATACACAACACGGAGCAGCAGCTTATGGGAGGTTTTAGCCAAAAAATGCTAAAGGCCTGCCGACCATATTGCTGCTGCCTTTGGTTATAATAAGAAGACTTCAAAGGATATCTAAGGGGTGATTTTTTTGCATGTTCTCATGCTCTCCTGGGAGTTCCCTCCCAAGGTGGTCGGAGGCCTGGCCAGGCACGTCTATGACCTGTCCATGGCCCAGACGGAGCAGAAGGTGGATGTTACCGTCATTACCATGGATCCGGGTCACGGGGCTCCCGCCCATGAAAACGTCAACGGGGTGCGGGTTCACCGGGTACAGCCCTACCCCCTCGCTTCCCCATCCTTCCTCATGTGGGTGATGCAGATGAACATGGCCCTCATGGAGAAGGGGTCGAGCCTTCTCAACGAAGAGCCCATCGACATCATCCACGCCCACGACTGGCTGGCCGGGTTCTGCGGCCGGGCCCTCAAACACACCTACAAGATACCGCTGATCTCCACCATCCACGCCACCGAATACGGCCGTAACGGCGGCCTTCACAACGACGAGCAGCGCTTCATCAGCGATGTGGAGTGGTGGCTCACCTTTGAATCCTGGCGGGTCATCTGCTGCAGCAGCTTCATGCTGCGGGAACTGCAGCGCCTCTTCCAGCTCCCCGCTGACAAACTGGAGATGGTTTTCAACGGGGTCCACCCCGAAATTTTCCAGGTGGACCAGCCCGAGATGGAGGTCCGGCGCCGCTATGCCGCCGATGACGAGCAGATCATCTACTACGTGGGCCGGCTGGTAAACGAAAAGGGGGTCCAGGTCCTCCTGGAGGCGGCCCCCATGATCCTCAAAGAGAATCCCAGGGCCAAATTCATCATCACGGGGGAAGGACCCTGCAAGGAAAGCCTCAAGGAGCAGGCCCGGCACCTGGGCATCAGCCCCAAAGTCTTCTTCACCGGGTTTGTCGACGACTTCACCCGGAACCAGCTCTACAGCCACGCCTCTGCCGCCGTTTTCCCCAGCCTCTATGAGCCCTTCGGCATCGTGGCCCTGGAGGCCATGGCAGCAGGGACCCCCCTGGTGGTGGCCGACACCGGTGGCCTGGGGGAAATCGTCACCCATGAGGTGAACGGCCTGAAATGCTACCCCGGCAGCGCCGGCTCCCTGGCGGACCAGATAAACCGGCTGCTTCGGGACGAAAGCCTGGCAGCCAGGCTTAAAAGAGAAGGAGCCTCCCTGGTTCGGGGCAGCTACACCTGGTCGGAGATTGCCAGGCAGACCGGCAAGATTTACCGGGAGGTCCTGGAAGAATACAATGCCAGCACCTGGAAGACTCCCCGCTGGCACCCGGAGACCGCCCAGCTCAACGCTTCCCCCCGGCCTCAACCGCCGGGCCCTCCCCACTAAAGTAAGTTTACTTTCGGGGTCAGGCCT
The DNA here is from genome assembly GCA_003561835.1 of Syntrophomonadaceae bacterium. GTDB lineage: Bacteria > Bacillota > Dethiobacteria > PWVN01 > PWVN01 > PWVN01. Next base: position 1,479 of record PWVN01000286.1, on the reverse strand, counting down.
AAAAGTAAACTTACTCATCATAATAAAGAATAAATGAAGCATAATGGGACATTATGGAACGGTTTGGGAGAGCAAAAACCGTTCCCTTTGTCCCGCTTTTTTTGGGCAGCAGGGACGGCCCCCTTTTTCCCCAAGTTCTGGGAACTGTCCCCGGGCCTTGAATTCATTCAAGTGTTGGGAACCGTCCCCGGGCCTTGAATTCATTCAAGTGTTGGGAACCGTCCCCTCTGTCCCACATCCCTACCTTTTGGTCTTGAAGAATTCCTCCCCAAAGAGTACAATAGACGATATCACCTTGCGAAAACAGGGAAAAGGGGCAGGAAAATGAAGGCAGCAGGCCTCTGTGTAGGGGCATCGAATATCAGTTATGTCATTGTGGAGAAGGGGGATAATCCCCCCCGCCGGCAAAACCGGGCCGGGGCAGCAACCCCGGATGATTTGCCCAAAAGGGAAGAGAGCAAAACCCGGGTTCTTCAGACCGGGTCCCTTCCCCATGAAGGGGACCCCCGACGGGTGCTGGGCCGTTTTCTCCGGGAAGGGTTCTTCGAACAGGTCTGCTACCTGGGGGTCACGGGCCGGAAGTACCGGCACATCCTGAAGGCTGCCCAGGTTTCCGAACCCGAGGCTGTGGAGGAGGCCTACCGATTTGTCCGGGAGGCCGGCTGGCCTGCCGATGCCGTCATCAGCGGCGGCGGCGAGACCCTCATGGTCTACACCCTGAGCCCGGAAGGCCGGGTTAAAGGAGTTATGACGGGAAACAAGTGTGCCTCGGGTACGGGGGATTTCTTCCTCCAGCAGATCAAGCGGCTGGGCCTGGGCCTGGAAGAGGCCCTGGAGGAGGCCTCCCGGGCAACCGCCTACAAAGTATCCGGCAGGTGCTCCGTCTTCTGCAAAAGCGACTGCACCCATGCCCTGAACAAAGGGGCAGCCAAGGGCAGCATCGTGGCGGGCCTCTGCCGCATGATGGCCGTCAAGGTCCTGGAACTCCTCCAGGGCCTGAAACTGGAGAGGCCCCTGCTGGTGGGGGGCGTTTCCGGCAACAAAATCCTCTTTGATGCCCTGAAGGAGGCCCTTCCCGGCATCTCCGTACCCCCTCATGCCCGCTCCTTCGAGGCCCTGGGTGCCGCCCTGTGGGCCCTGGAGGAACAGCAGGAAAAATTCCCGGGCCAGGAACTCCTGGCAGAGAGGGGGGAGAGTTCCTTCTCCCGTCACCCGGCTCCGGCAGAATACCTGGACCGGGTCCACTTTGCCTCCATGGAAAAGGCCGACCCCCGGGAGGGGGACACCTGCATCCTGGGGCTGGATGTGGGCTCCACCACCACCAAGGCCGTCCTGATCCGCCGCCGCGACCAGGCCCTGCTGGCCGACTGCTACCTGCGCACTTTGGGAGACCCGGTGGCCGCCGCCCGGGAATGCTACCGGCAGCTCCTGGCGCAGCTGGGCCCTAACCTGTCCATAATTATAACGGGCCTGGGGGTT
>PWVN01000107.1 GCA_003561835.1 Syntrophomonadaceae bacterium | reverse complement strand
CTTCTGGGCATCAAGCAGCCGGGAGTGGTCTTTGAGGTCCTGGTCCACCTGGGGACCTTCTTCTCCGTGGTCTGGGTTTTCTGGGAGGACCTGATGAAGCTTGTTACCGGCTTTCAGGGGGACCCGGAGCAGCGGAAGTTCCTGGGGCTCCTCGGGGTTTCCATCATCCCCACGGGCCTTATGGGGGTCTTCTTCTCTGCCTATTTTAAAAGCGCCTTTCACTCGGTGATGCTGGTGGGCTTCATGCTGCTGGTGACGGGGAGCCTCCTGTGGCTGATCCAGCGCTTCCCCCGGGGCCACAAGGATGTGAAAAGGATGGGTGTCCTGGATGCCCTCCTCATCAGCGTTGCCCAGGGTGCCGCCATCATGCCGGGGATTTCCCGTTCCGGGGCCACCATCACGGCGGCCCTGGCCCGGCGATTGACGGTGGATACGGCCGTCCGCTTTTCCTTCCTCATGTCTTTGCCCGTCATCCTGGGGGCCGCCCTCATGGAGGTCCGGGAGATCTTCACCGAAGGGGCGGAAGCGATTCCCGTCATCCCCTACCTGGCGGCCACCATCGCCGCCTTTCTGGCGGGGATTCTGGCCATCAAAACCTTTATCCTGCTGCTTCGGGCCCGGAAATTCCGGTATTTTTCCTACTACACCTGGTTTCTGGGGGCCCTGGTCATACTCATGAGTACCCTGGGATATTTACAGTAACTAAGGGTCAGGGGTGTTTTCATGTTCGATGAACTCAAAGATGATGTGAAAAGCCAGGTGGCGGGGATCCTCTACCTGGCCCTCGCCGCCCTCATGCTGACAGGCCTGATGTTTACGGAGCAGGCGGGGGAGTTCGGCACCTTCCTCAACAACTTCCTCCGCTTCATGGCCGGGGATGTGGCCCTGATCCTGCCGGCCATCATGCTGGTGGTGGCCTTCAAGGTGATGCTGCCCAAAAAGATCAGGCACCTGCGCCTGCGCCTTTTGGGCATCCTCCTCTTTCTGATTATTCTGATGGTGGCGGCCCACTTGAACCTCATGGACCAGGTCCACCGCCAGGTGGAGCTGACGGGCGGGTCCATCTATGAGGAAAGCTTTCGCCTGGGGACGGAGAAACAGGGGGGAGGCGTCCTGGGGGCCCTGGCCGCCATTGGCCTGTACTTCTTTTTCCGGGATATCGGCAGCTACATCGTGCTCCTGGCCCTGACCCTGATCTCCTTTCTTCTGGTTACCAACCTGTCCTTAACCTCCTTCTTTGCGGCCCTGGGGAAGGCCTTCCGGTTTTTCCTGCGCCTTGCCGCCGGGTTTTTCCGGAACCTGAAGGGGTTCTACCGCTACCTTTTCAGCCTCCCCCCCAAAAGGCAGGCCTACGACCACCCCTCCAGGGAGGAGCTGGCCGCTGCCGGGGAGGCGGAAATCCGGGACGAGCCCGCCTTAAAGCCCCCCCAGGTCATCATCGCCAACCCCCCGGAGGCCCGGGAAGCGGCCCCCATCACGGCCTCGCCCCCCAAAAAGGAGGCGGCCGCCAACGGCAATGATGTGGGGCTCAGGGATGCGGGCATCGAGTACCAGGGACAGATGGACTATTTTCTCCCCCCTTTGAACCTGCTGCCCCGGGTGCGGGGGGTCCAGGATACAAAACAGCAGAAGACCATCGTGGAGCGGGGGAAGATCATCGAAAAGACCCTGGCCAGCTTCGGGGTTCAGGTGAAGGTGAGCGGCGTCAGCACCGGCCCCACCGTCACCCGCTACGAGCTGCAGCCGGAGGTGGGGGTCAAGGTGAGCAAGATCGTCAGCCTGAGCGATGATCTGGCCCTGAACCTGGCCACCTCGGGGGTACGGATCGAGGCCCCCATCCCCGGCAAGGCCGCCGTGGGCATCGAGGTCCCCAACAAGGTCATTTCCCTGGTCTACCTGCGGGAGGTGCTGGAGACGGAGGAATTCCGGGACAACCCCTCCCTGCTGGCCATCGGACTGGGCAAGGACATCACGGGGAACCCCGTCATCACCGACCTGCAAAAAATGCCCCACCTGCTGGTGGCGGGGGCCACGGGGACGGGGAAGAGCGTCTGCATCAACACCATCATCAGCAGCATCCTCTTCAATGCCAACCCCATGGAGGTCAAGTTTCTCATGATCGACCCCAAGGTGGTGGAGCTCAACATTTACAACGGCATCCCCCACCTGATCGCTCCCGTGGTCAACGACCCCAAGAAGGCGGCCCTGGCCTTAAAGAACGTCCTGCGGGAGATGGGCCGCCGCTACCAGCTCTTTGCCCGGGAGGGGGTCCGGGAGATCACCCGCTACAACCAGAAGGTGCAGGACAAGGGCTCCGGGGAGTACCTGCCCTACTACGTGGTTATTATCGACGAGCTGGCGGACCTGATGATGGTGGCCCCTTCCGACGTGGAAGACGCCATCACCCGCCTGGCCCAGATGTCCCGGGCTGCCGGCATCCACCTGGTCATCGCCACCCAGCGGCCCTCGGTGGACGTCATCACCGGGGTCATCAAGGCCAATATCACCTCCCGCATCGCCTTCGCCGTCTCCTCCCACACCGACTCCCGGACCATCCTGGATGAGGGCGGTGCCGAGAAGCTCCTGGGCAGGGGGGACATGCTCTTTCATCCCGTGGGGGCCCCCAAACCCTTCCGGGTCCAGGGCTCCTTCATGGCGGAGACGGACCTGCAAAACCTGGTCAGCTATATCCAGGACCAGGGGGACGGGGATTACAGCCAGGGCCTCTTCCCCGACGGTGCGGACCTGGAGGAATTTGAGGAGGACGAAGACGAGTTATTCCCGGAGGCGGTGCAGCTGGTGGTGGAGAGCGGGCAGGCCTCCATCTCCATCCTGCAGCGCCGCCTGCGGATCGGCTATACCCGGGCCGCCAGGCTCATCGACGATATGGAGGCCCGGGGGATCATCGGCACCTTCGAGGGCAGCAAGGCCAGGGAAGTCCTGGTCACCGCGGACCAGCTGCACGATGTACTCAAAAAGAAAAAGAAGTCTGAGGACGGGAGGTAAAAAGCAATGGGCGACCTGGGGGCGAAACTGAGGCAGGCCAGGGAAGAAAAGGGCGTGACCCTGGAGGAAATCTTCGCAGAGACCAAAATTCAGGTGCGGCACCTCAAAGCCCTGGAGGAGGAGGATTTTCGCCTGTTTCCCGGGGAAGTGTACGTGCGGGGGGCCCTGAGGAATTATGCGGCCGTCGTGGGCCTTGATTACCAGGAGGTTCTGTCCCTCTACCGGCAGGCCTCTCGGGGGGAAGAAAAGGCAGAACCCGAGGCAGCGCCCCCGCAGGAACGGGAAGAGAAAAAAATCGAAATCCTCCGTCCCCGGAGGAAACCCCGGCGCCGCAAGCCCTTTCTTACCTTCCTCATCGTCCTCCTGGTCCTGGTTGCCCTGGTTTACGCCGCGGGGCTCTTGCTGGAAGGTTGGGAGCGGGAGGAGGGGCCCGATGAAACCCCGGTGACGGAAGACCCGGCTCCCGGTCCGGAAGAACCCGATGAAGAGCCGGTAGAGGAAGAGCCGCCTCCCCAGGTAACCCTGACCCGGCCCGACCCCGGTCAGGAAGTATACCTGGTGTCCGGGGCCGAAGCCCTGGAACTGGCCATCTCCTTCAGGGGGGACTGCTGGATGCGGGTCTGGGAAGACGGGGACCAGGTTAGCTCCGGGACCTACCGCCGGGGCCAGGACTATTCCCTGGAGACGGCGAAAAACCTGGAGGTCCGCCTGGGGAACCCCCGGGGGGTCGCGTCCTTTACCGTCAACGGCCTGGCCGTTGAAACCAGGGACACGAACAGGCCCTACAACATCGAGATCCGCCTGGAAGCCCCCTAGCCAGGCCAGGGCTGCAGGCGGTACCAGGAAGGCATTCCGGACATGCATAAAGGAAAGGCTGCTGACATATGACGGGACTCCTCTACCACCTGGTTTCCCTGGGCTGCGCCAAAAACCGGGTTGACAGCGAGAATATCATGGGCCTCCTGGGGGAGGCGGGCTTCACCTACACCCCTGACCCGGCGGCGGCGGAGGTCATCGTCGTCAATCCCTGCAGCTTTATCGGGCCCGCCCGCAGGGAGTCGGTGGCAGAAATCCTGAGGCTGGCGCAGTACAAGAGGGGGAAGTGCCGCGTCCTGCTGGTGGCGGGCTGCCTGCCGGCCCGTCATAAGGGGGAACTCTTCAGGGAGATCCCCGCGGTGGATGCCCTGGTGTCCCCGGCCAACCTGGACCGGGTGCCCTGGCTGGTCCGCCGCTGCCTGGCGGGGGCCAGGGCCACCGCCCTCCGCCCCAGGGAAACCCCGGCCGCCAGGCTGCCCCGCCTGGCCACGGGTCCGCCCCACAGCGCCTACGTGAAAATTGCCGACGGCTGCAACCACACCTGCAGCTTTTGTATTATCCCCCGTCTACGGGGACCCTATAAAAGCCGGCCCCTGGAGGAGATCCTGGGGGAGGCGGAGAGCCTGGTCGCCGCTGGTGCCCGGGAGCTGAACCTGGTGGCCCAGGACACCACCTTTTACGGTTTGGACCTCTACGGGAAAAAGATGCTCCCAAAGCTCTTGCGCCGGCTGGCCACCTTGCAGGACCTGGCCTGGGTGCGAATCCTCTACGGCCACCCCGACCATGTGGACGGGGAACTGCTGCAGGTCATCAGGGAAGAGGAAAAGGTCTGCCCGTACCTGGACCTGCCCCTGCAGCACTGCGCGGGGGACATCCTGCGGAGGATGGGCCGGGGGGCCGGGGACCTGGGGGCCCTTCTGGCGCTGTGCCGGCAGCGGGTGCCGGGGATCGTCTTGAGAAGCACCTTTATCGTGGGCTTCCCGGGGGAGAGGAGGCGCCACTACCGGGAGCTTCTCAAGTTTCTGGAGGCGGAAAGCCTGGACCGGGTGGGGGTGTTCCCCTACTCCCGGGAAGAAGGGACCCCGGCCGCCGCCTATCCCGGGCAGGTCCGGGACAGGGTGAAGAAGCACCGCCTCCAGGAAGCCATGGCCCTGCTGCAGCAGATCTCCCTGGCCGGCAACCAAAAGCTGGTGGGGGAAACCCTGATGGTGCTGGTGGAACGCCGGGAGGCGGGGGGTTCCTACGCCGGCAGGTACTACGGGCAGGCCCCGGAGGTGGACGGCAGCGTCTTTTTTACCTCCAAGGCGGGCCTGAACCCCGGCGACCTGGTCCGGGTCCGGGTCACAGAAGCCCTGAATTATGACCTCAAGGGGGAGGTACTCCCGTGAACACGGCCAACGGCTTATCCATCATCCGCATTCTCTTTGTGCCCCTCTTCATGGTCTTCATGCTGAGCCCGAGGCCCTTCAGCGCCCTCATCGCCGCCGGGATCTTTGTGGTCGCCGGCCTGACGGACATCCTGGACGGCTACATCGCCCGCAAGCAGGAGACGGTATCCACCGTGGGGAAGTTTCTCGACCCCCTGGCGGACAAGCTCCTCATCAGCGCCGGCCTCATTTCCCTGGTATACGTGGGCGGGCTGAATCCCTGGTTCGCCCTGATCATCATCAGCCGGGAGTTCGCCGTCACCTGGCTGCGCCTGGTGCTGGCGGCGGAAGGGGTCATCGTGGCCGCCAGCAGCCTGGGGAAGCTCAAGAACATCCTGCAGATCGTGGCCGTGGTCTCATTGATCGTCCACGGCGCCTTCCAGACGGAGTGGTTTAAGGAAAGCGCCCTCAGCTTTTTCCTCTTTCTCCCTTCCTGGTTTATCGCCCCCCTGGCCCTGTACCTGGCCCTTCTCCTCACCGTGGTCTCGGCGGTGGATTATTTCTACCGCAACCGGAAGCATCTCCGGTTTTAAACACGAGGGAAACGATGTTTTACCGGCATGCCGCCCCCGGGTGGCATTTTTTGTTTTTGCCCCGCCCTGCATCCTGTGTTATAATGCATTATGTAAACAAGATGTCCGGGGGAGAGCCTATGAATATAAAAAATTTGAAGTGGCCCGTGGTAATCCTATCCTTTGCCCTCTGCCTCCTGGTCTTCTTCGGGGTTCACTACCTGCGGCAAAAACAGTTCATCGAGGAGCCCCTGGCCCAGGCTCTGGAGGCCATGGAGGAGGTCCAGGGGGTGGAGCTGAAAAACCGGGGGGGGCAGCTGGAGATCGCCCTCACCATCACCAGGCTGGAGGACTTTCCCCTCTTTTACGAGAGGGTGGAGAGGGCCGTGTGCGAGCTGTACAAGGGGGACTATACCCTGGAGTTTAAGGACAACCCCGGCCCCGAGGTCCAGGCCGCCTACCGGAAGATCCACCTGGCCCTCTTTGAGGCGGCGGCCCAGGGGAATTTCGTGGCCATGGGGCGGCATGTGGAAGAAGTGGGCGCCGCCTACGGCCTGGAAACCTGCCGGGTCCTGGTGACGGAAGAGTATATGTACCTGGAGCTGACCAAGGATGAAGGCTACCTGTACCGGCGTTTCAACCGGCAGCCTGCCAAGGGGGAAGAGGCCGTATGATCAAAGAAATCGGTGTGGGCGCTGCAGGGGCCCTGGTGGTGGTCCTGCTGGTTCTGGGCATCAATATCATGCCCCTGGTATTTTTGGCGGGCTTGCTCGCCTTTCTTTACTTTTTTGTCGGGAACAAAACTCCGGCCAGGAACTTCATCAAGGCCGGGGAGAGGGGAGGGTCCTCCATCAGCTTTTCCCACATCGGCGGCCAGGAGACGGCCAAGAAGGAGCTGATGGAAGCCCTGGACTTTGTCAGGGATCAAAAGCTCATCCACAAGATGGGTATCCGCCCTTTGAAGGGGATCCTCCTCATCGGGCCCCCGGGGACGGGGAAGACCCTGCTGGCCAAAGCCGCGGCCAATTACACCCAGTCCGCCTTTTTATCCACCTCCGGCAGCGAGTTTATCGAGATGTACGCCGGGGTGGGGGCCCAGAGGGTCCGGCAGATCTTCCGGGAGGCGGTGAAGCAGGCGGAGAAGCTGAAGAAGAACAGCGCCGTCATCTTTATCGATGAAATCGATATCCTGGGGGGGAAGCGGGGTTCTCACTCCAGCCATCTGGAATATGACCAGACCTTAAACCAGCTCCTGGTGGAGATGGACGGCATCGACGGGAAGGAAAAGATCAAGATCCTCGTCATCGCCGCCACCAACCGGGCGGACATCCTGGACCCGGCCCTGGTCCGGCCGGGCCGCTTCGACCGGACGGTGAACGTGGACCTGCCGGACCTGGAAGGCCGGATGCAGATCCTGCTGCTGCATACCCGGAACAAACCCCTGGAAGAGAAGGTGGACCTCAAGGCGGTGGCCCGGGAGACCTTCGGCTTCTCCGGGGCCCACCTGGAGAGCGTGGCCAACGAGGCAGCCATCCTGGCCATGCGGGATGCCTCGGACGCCCTGGGGGAGCAGCATTTCAGCGAGGCCATCGAAAAGGTCATGATGGGAGAGCGCCTGGAGCGGCGGCCCGACGAAGAGCAGCTGTGGCGCATCGCCGTTCACGAGACGGGCCACGCCCTGGTCAGCGAGGAACCCCGCCCCGGCTCCGTCTCCTCCATCACCACCACGTCCCGGGGCCGGGCCCTGGGCTATATGCGGCAGACCCCCGAGAAGGACAGCTACCTCTACACCAAGGAGTACCTGGAAGGCCAGATGGCCGTCCTCCTGGCGGGTTCCAAGGCGGAGGAGATGGTCCTGGGGAACCGTTCCACGGGGGCATCCAAGGATTTCCAGCAGGTGGTAAAGCTGGCCCGGCAGATCATCACCTCGGGGATGTCCTCCCTGGGCGTCATCTGCATGGAGAACATCCCGGGGAAAATCCTCTATGAATCCATGCAGGGGCTCATCAAGGAGCAGGAGGCCCGGGTGGAGGAAACCCTGAAAAACTACATGGGGATCATCAGGGACATCGCCGGTGTCCTGGTCAAGCACGAGAAGATCAACGGGGATTTCCTGCGGGAAAAGATGGCGGCGGTAAAGGGGGAGGCCAGGTCCGCCTGAACTTTGGGTCCCCGGGTTTAAGTGGAGGGGTTAAT